>JAZFTF010000001.1:0-6065 GCA_036446495.1 Candidatus Omnitrophota bacterium
CTCCTTCCATGGCCGGAATAGAATATCTTTTTTCATCCTATATCGATAACCTCTTTCTTCTTTTTTCAAAGGCTTGTCTGCTCTTTGTCTTCTCGCTATTTGTCTTCAAGATCAGTCTTGGAACTCTCGCTGGCTTACCTCTTTCGTCCAAGGCGACCATAGTAAGATATGCCGAACCGATATGGAGAGTCGTGTCTTCTTTTAGTTTCTCCGCTTTTACCTCGACTTCGACATCCATTGAGCTGGCACCTACATAATAAAGGCGCGCCTTGATATTGAGCATATCTCCTATAGAGACCGGATGCTTAAAAAGCATATGATCCATAGAGGCCAGTACCACGTTCTTCCTTGCGTGTTTTGTCGCCGCCACAAAAGCCGCCTCATCGACCAATTTTAATATGGTCCCTCCGTGGACGCTGCCGTAGTGATTTGCATCCATCGGCATCATTACCTCTGAAAGGGTCGTCTCTGAATCTGATATACTTTTAGCCTCTTTCATCATACCCCCTTTTCGGATCGCGTATGTGTGTCCAACCATGTAATCACGTCAGACAATACCTTGTCTTTGCCCGGCTCGTTTAATATCTCATGGTAAAAGCCTTTATATAGCTTTATAGTCTTATCGGACGAGCCGGCGCGGGCATAAAGCTGTCTACTGCCTTCAATATCTACCAGGCGGTCACCCGTACCGTGCAATATAAGTAACGGGAGTGAGATCCCTTCCATTTTTTTCTGGATGCGCCCTATAGCCCTGTTGATCTCCCGGGCTTCTCCCGCCAAAAGCTTACCGTGGTAGACCAGTGGATCGTCATTATATCTTTTCGCTACACCGGGGTCGCTTGAAACTTTATTGCTATTTATCTCTTTAAGGACCGGAAGCGAGGGAAAAAGAGCCCCCGCAACCGAAATAAAAAACATCACTGGAGCCGCTATCTTCTCTGAAGCTTTAAGCAGTGGGCCGCTCAATATCAACCCGCGCACACTAAGATCCTGTGTGATGGCCAGCAGCACTGCGATAGTGCCGCCCATGCTATGCCCCAATAGAAAGACCGGTCGGCCGCTCTCCCGCTTGCTTACCCGGTCTAAAAACCGGGCGAGGCATGAGAGATAATTATTAAATGAAGAAACAAGAGCGCGCGGCCCTTCAGACCTGCCGTGTCCCGGCAGATCAAATGCGTAGACCGCATAACCGCGCCGAGTCAGGCACTCCGCCACATGTATATATCGGTTCGAGTGTTCCGCAAAACCGTGCACAATAACGATGGCCGCTTTAATATCACCGTCGGGCTGCCATCGTTGCTCAAATAGAGACAGACCGTCGACGTCCTTAAATAGTACTTCGGTATGCTGCACGTAGCCTTTTGATCCTTTATTATTATTTTACCAGTTTTTTTATCTCCGGAAGCATGCGTCTTGCGTGCTCACTACCGGTGTTTATAAAGATTCGGGCTTTATAAAACTCAAACCAACTCACATTTTTAGGGATCGGTTTTAAATATATATCGGCTTGCCGGCAGGCATTTACTGCTAAGGCGTATTCCAGCTCTTGAAAACTATTGACGATAACATCATATATGGTAAAACTCTTTCGTTTACGTCCTATAAATGCCGCATCCTCAGGCGAGGGGAGTGTGTTTACTGCGATAATTCTCTTAATGCCCATCTTGGATAAGACATTTACCGGAACAGGGTTCACTATCCCTCCATCTATGAGCCAGGCATCGTTAAATTCTACCGGTTCGAAAATACCCGGTATCGATATACTGGCCATGACCGCGTCTACGAGCTTTCCTTTATCGATAATGACCTCTTTTCTGGTCTTTATGTCGCAGGCAACCACCTTTAGCGGCAGCTTGAGATCCTGAAATGTTTTCTCTCCGAGATAGGTCTTTAGAAATCTTCTTACCGCATGTCCCTTTATAAGCCCTTTTATAGGCAGTGTCAGGTCGGCCAAAAGCAGGGTTCTGAACCTACTCTTAAAAATATTTGCTACCTTTTCCAGTTCATCCGCGTTCAAGCCTAGCGCCCAAAGCGAGCCGATGATCGCGCCCATACTGCTTGCAGAGATGATATCTATGGGGATTTTTTCTTTTTCCAGGACTTTAATGACGCCTATATGGGCTATCGCCATTGCGGCGCCGCTGCCCAGGGCAATGCCTGTCATAATGCCGGAGATCCCCCTGGCTATGCGCCTTAATGTTTTTTTGTACTTTACCAGGTCTTGAGGAAGCGTGGCGAAGACTTCTTTTGAAAGGATCCTGGACTTTTCACCATAGGCGGTCTTCTCATAATGATCTTCCTCTTTCAGGATCACGGAGATAGGATCCTCTGCAAGATCTCCGAATAAGTTCTTCAGGCTTTTTATCAGCATTGAAGTCTTGCGCAGTGACTTATGGTCCGGTAAGCTCAAGATGTGGCAGGCATCTGACTGCTTCATGATCTCCAGATTCAGATTGTTCACTTCACCCGATATGTTGATTATCACATAGTGGTGATCTTCCGTAAGCGCGCTCAGCTTTGGGGCTACATCCTTCTTCTTAGATATCCCGGTAGACGCTACAACCACGACCTTCTTGCCGGATTCTTTCCTTATACTATCCGCCAAAGTTGCTGAATAAAAGGACCCGTCCGGGCCGTAAACGGATATTATACTGCTTACAAATATTTCCTTAAATCTTTTCTGGCTGAACCTCCTGGATAGAGAGCGGCTCAAAGATACAGCCAATCTGGGGATCTTCTGTAATATGACATTGAAATCTTTTGTATTTATCTTTAACACCAGGGAATCATTCAGGGTCTTTGTGCTTACACTGTGCGGCTGTCCGGTAAGCGACGATATGGAACCAAAATAATCCCCCCTCCTCAGCCGCTCGATCTGCTGCTTTGGGCGATTCTGGGCCTTAGCCCCGGCATGATACATCTCTATCCTGCCGCTGACTATGCAGTAGAAATAATCAGGCGGGCTGCCTTCTTTATAAACGACTTCGCCCTTTTTAAGCTCAATGACCTCACTTTTTGAAACTATGAAATTCTTTTGAAAAAAAGACAGCTTTGAAAACAAGGGAAGACTATCGACTATCGAAAACTTATTTACGATGTACTTTATTTCTGCCATATAAGTAAGTATACTCTATAATGATGGAAAGACAAAATGTTTTAATACTAAGATACGGGATGCTCGCTATCCTGTATAAATCGAACAACGCGGCTGTGGCACTCTTTGGTCTCACAAGGTAAAAATTGTATGGATAATCTCCTTTGTATAATATCCTCCGATTTGACAGCCATTTCGTTTTGGATAGAATAAACAAGCTGAGCCTCTATAATAGGCGAACAGCCACAGATCTTTCGGGTGAGTGACTTATCTTTAGCGATGAGGTTGAGGATATCTTGATAGCGCGTTCCGTATTTATCCATGAGGTGCCTAACTACATCCGGGCCTATATCATATTTCTTGGCAAGGTCGTCTTTGTTAGCATCGATCTGCCCGCTGCCGTAAAGGCGAAAGGGTTTTTTAACACTAAGATTAAAGACTTTCTGCAGTGTATCTTCCGCAACTTTTCGATACGTGGTATATTTACCGCCGATTACAAAAGTAAGGCCCGACTTTGTCTTAATAATGGCATGATTACGGGTAACCTTTGAAGGGCTGCCCCCCTTCCGGATAAGTGCCCTTACTCCGGCAAAACTTGAGATAATCTTCTTTGACGAAAAATCCAAGTCCGGAAAGACACGTTTTATGCTTTCCGCTAAGTACCGGATATCTTCGTCTAAGACCTTGACCGCGTCAGGGGTTTTGACATAATTTGTATCGGTTGAGCCTATCAAAGAATGCCCCATCCATGGAATAGCAAAAAATATACGGCCGTCACGATCGGAAGGCAGTAAAATAGCGTGCTCGGAGAGCCTCCCTTCATAAACAATATGCGCCCCCTTTGTCATACGAATTATCTTCTGGGCACTGGGGCAGTCTTTTCTGAGCAACAGGTTTGACCAGGGGCCCGCAGCGCAGATCACCTTTTCCGCGCGGATCTCAAAAGTAGCGCCCCCCAGGGTATCCTTGGCCAAAACTCCGGTAACCTTCTCTCCCTCTTTTAAGAAAGAGAGCGCCTCTACATAATTGATAACATCGGCCCCCTTCTCTCTGGCCGATAATATATTTTCAAGACAAAGCCGCGCGTCATCCATCTGGGCATCGTGATAAAGAATACCTCCCTGAAGCCCTTCGCGCCGGATCTCGGGAATAAGTTTTAATATCATATCCCCGCTTAAACGGCGATGTCCGCCTATAGAATTCTTTCCGGCGAGGCAATCGTAAAGAAAGACGCCCAACTTCATCATCCACAGAGGGCGTCTATCGTTTTTGTAAACCGGGATAATAAATGTAAGGGGTTTAATCAGGTGCGGAGCTGCTTTTAGCTGTATAATCCGTTCTCTTAGGCTTTCTATCACAAGTCCGAAATCAAAATTTTCAAGATAGCGAATGCCCCCGTGGATCAATTTTGTCGACTTACTGGAGGTACCGCTCGCGAAATCGCCTTTTTCAATGAGGGCCGCTTTCAAACCATGATCCTGGGCTAAATGGGCAATACCCGCGCCGTTAATGCCACCGCCAATGACCAAAAGATCGTATTTCTTTTTTATAAATCTTTCGAGGTTTCGTTCCATTTACAAAGCTCTTTTTACGGCTCTCTGCCAATTCTTATACAACTGTTCCCTTTCTCCCGCGCGCATCCTCGGTTTAAAGATCCTGTCTACCTTATGCATCCTCTTAAGGTCTTTCTTTTTCCACAAACCGATCGTCACACCGGCCAGGTGTGTAACACCCTGGACTGTCGACTCGATGATCTTCGGGCGCAGCACCTGACAGCCAAGTATATCCGCCTGAAACTGCATCAGGAAGTTGTTCCGGCAGGCGCCGCCGTCAACGCGGATTTCCTTTACCTTCTTCCCGAACACCTTCTGCATAATTTCAAAAACATCCCTTGATTGATAAGCAATGGATTCAAGCGCTGCGCGTATAATATGTTTTTGATTGCTGCCTCGCGTCAATCCGCAGATCAAACCGCGAGATTCACTGGCCCAATACGGAGCCCCTAAGCCTGTAAAAGCCGGGACAAAATAAACACCGCCGTTGTCTTTGACCCCCTTGATAGATCTTTCAGTATCGGCAACGTTTTTGATGACCCTGAGCTCATCCTGGAGCCATTGGATGGCGGCGCCGGTAATAAAGATGGCTCCCTCTAATGCGTAAATAGGCCGGCCTTCCGCGTCACAGCTGATCGTTGTTAGGAGACCATCTTTTGAATAAATTATTTTCTTACCTGTATTGAAAACAAGAAAACTGCCTGTTCCATAAGTATTCTTGATCTGCCCGGGCCCATAGCAACCATGGCCATAAAGGGCAGCTTGCTGGTCACCCATAACACCTGCTATCGGGATGCCTTCAGGTAATCCCGGGATCAGGCCGGATACAGTCCTTCCAAAAATAGAGCCTGAGTTTTGCACTTTTGGCAGTAGCGCTTCGGGGATATTTAAAATTTTTAACAGCTGCCTGTCCCATTTTTTATTTCGGATATTAAAGAGAAGCGTACGGGACGCATTCGTCATATCGGTCACGTGAGAGTGAGCGCCTGTCAATTTCCAGATGAGCCAGCTGTCAATAGTACCAAAACAGATCTTTCCCGCTCTGGCTTTTGTCCTGAGCCCCGGTATATTATCCAGAGACCATTTCACCTTGGTTCCTGAAAAATAGGGATCTAAAAGAAGGCCTGTTTTTCGTCGAAAAACCCCCTCGAGCCTTTTCGCCTTTAACCCGTTGCATATATCAGCCGTCCTGCGGCACTGCCAGACAATGGCGCGGCCGATCGGCTTTGAGCTTTTCCGATCCCAAAGAACAGTAGTCTCTCTTTGATTGGTAATGCCGATCCCGGCAATATCTTTCCCGGATACTCTTCCGCTCCGAATGGTCTTTTTGATCACACTTACACATGAACTCCAAATTTCATCGGCATCATGCTCGACCCATCCCGGCTTCGGAAAATACTGCTGAAATTCTTCGTATG
>JAZFTF010000002.1:0-5911 GCA_036446495.1 Candidatus Omnitrophota bacterium
TGACCCGCCTTATTACGATAATGTGATTAAAAAATGCTTGATATATATATGTAATCATGATATATTAAATCACCAAAAGCTTATTATATGCGAGCATTTTAAGAAGGAGATCATGCCTGATATGATAGAATGCTTAGTGAAGAGCCGCCAGGCAAGATATGGCGACACAACCCTTACGTTCTATACAGGGAGAAGAGATGAACTCAGCTTGTCCAATAAGCGATAACATAAGCGTAAACGATAGGCTGGGTTCACCCAGCCTATCGTTTTGATAATGGGATTGGGTAGTAGTGTTTAACAAGGAGGGGCTGGGTGAATAGAGCGGCATACCTAGGGACATTTGATCCCGTTACATACGGCCATGTAGACGTTATAAAGAGGGCCGCTTATATATATGACAGCCTTTTGATAGGGGTCGCGGCGGGCGGCAAGAATAAGAAGTCGCTATTTACCGCAAAAGAGCGTGTCGATATGATGAAGAAAGCCGTAAAAGATATAAAGAATGTAGAGGTCGGGTTTTTCGACTGCCTTGCTGTTGACTACGTGGAGGAGAAGGGTATAAAGGTTATTGTCAGAGGTCTTCGGATGATATCTGATTTTGAGTACGAGTTCCAGATGGCCCTTACCAATAGGAAGCTTAACGATAAAATAGAGACGATCTTTATGATGCCTAGCGAGTCTTATTCTTATTTATCAAGCAGGCTCATAAAAGAGGCGGCATCTTTGGGGGCGAATTTGAGCGCGCTTGTGCCGGATTTTGTGCAAGAGGCCCTTAAGAAGAAACAGAAGAGAGACTAGCCGCAACGATGGGCCTTTTAGATAATATAAGAGATAGATCAAAGAAAGACAAGAAGAGAATAATCCTGCCGGAAGGTGACGATAAGAGGGTGGCCGAAGCGGCTGGCTATTTGACAAAAAATGGTATGGCCGAGATAGTTCTTTTAAAGAGAGGCGAGAAAGTCGAGAGATTTGACGAGATGGTCTCCGAGTTCGCCGAGATACGCCGTATGCACAAAAAAGAGATGACGCGCACAGATATAGAGAGATTGTTCAATGAGAAGAGCGTGTATATAGCGGGGATGATGGTGAGGCTGGGAATGGCGGACGGTTTTGTGGCCGGGGCGGCCAACGAGACGGCGGAGGTCGCGAGGGTGGCGATCTATTGCGTAACCATAGATGAGGCGATCGGCGTGATGTCAGGCGCGTTCGTCATGGTGATACCCGATTCTGATTACGGCCATAAGGGCACATTTATCTTTTCCGATTGTGCCATAGTACCTTTTCCCAAAAAGGAGCAGCTTGCCGGCATAGCTATATCGGGTGCGAAGCTTGCTGACAAGATACTGCGCGTACCGTCCAGGGTGGCCATGCTTAGTTATTCAACGAAAGGGAGCGCAGCGACTTCGGATCTCGCTCTGGTAAGATGGGTGGTGGAGTCTGTAAGGATGTCGCACCCGGAGATCAATATAGACGGTGAGATCCAGGTGGATGCCGCGTTGGATCCTGATGCGGCCAAGATAAAACATTCAATAGCCGGAAGCAGCGTAGCCGGAAGGGCGAATGTCCTAATCTTCCCGAATCTTGATTCAGGCAATATAGCTTATAAGTTAACACAGAGGCTCGCTAAGGCGAGAGCGGTGGGACCGATCCTCCTGGGCCTTAAAAAACCGTGTTGCGACCTGTCGCGGGCGTGCAGTACCGAAGATATCATAGACGCCGTGGCTATTACAAGCGTCATGGCACAATGATAGTTGACAACTAGAGCGTTTTGCGGTGTACGGTTAGCGGTTAGCGCCGAAAACCGATAACCGATAACCGAAAAAATGAGGTACAACGATAATGCCAAATCCAAAGAGAAGACATTCGAACCAGAGGACGCGTCTTAGAAGGACGCATTATAAACTTAAAGAGCCGAATATGTCTATATGCACAAATTGCAAGAGCATGGTAATCCCGCATAGAGTCTGTCCGCACTGTGGTTACTATAAAGGCAGGCTTGTCTTGGAAAAAAAGGTAAAACAGAAAGAAGATAAATAATGTGGATAGCGCTTGACGGTATGGGCGGCGATAATGCGCCGGGGGTCGTGGTAGAGGGCGCGGTAGCGGCGGTAAAGGAATTAGACTGCAATATATTCTTGATCGGACAAGAAGATGTTCTCGTGAACGAATTGTCAAAGCATAGCTACAATAAAGATAAGATAAAGATAGAGCGAGCGACCGAGGTGGTAAATATGGACGACTCGCCCATAGTTTCGATAAGGGGCAAGAAGGATTCATCTATAAGCGTAGCTGTAAACCTGGTCAAAGAGAAGAGGGCCAAGGCGGTCGTCTCCGCGGGTAATACAGGGGCAACCGTATGCGCGACTTCTTTTAATCTAGGCCTGTTGAAGGGCATCGAGCGTCCGGGTATATCTATAATATTTCCAACATCAGATGGGGGCAACGCCCTTATGATAGATGGTGGTGCCAATATTGATCCCAAGCCTATTCATCTACTACAATACGGTTTTATGGCAGACGCCTACTGCAGGTTTATTCTCGGCAAAAAGAAACCGAGGGTCGGCCTTCTTAGTATAGGAGAAGAAGAGACCAAAGGTACGGGTTTTATAAAAGGCGCGCATAAACTCTTGGACGAGACCAATCTCAATTTTATAGGGAATGTAGAAGGAAGGGATATCTTCACCGGTTCATGCGATGTAATCCTTTGCGACGGCTTCGTGGGTAATGTTGTTCTTAAGGTCTCAGAGAGTCTCGCAGGCGCTGTTGGTACGCTCTTAAAAAGGGAGCTGTCGAGGAATCTCCTTACAACGGTCGGATCACTCTTGTGTCGATCGACATTTGACGCTCTCAAAAAAGAGCTTGACTACGAAGAGCATGGCGGTGCGCCGCTTTTAGGGGTTAACGGTACCACTATCATATGCCATGGGTCCTCGAGTGCCCGCGCCATAAAGAACGCCGTAAAGGTGGCGATAAAGTATATTAAGCAAGATGTAAATAACCATATAATAGAAGGCTTGGAAGAGTATTCAAGCAAGGAAGGGTAATGGCTACACAGAAAAAGAAGAGAAAAACGAAAGAATTAAAGATAGGGATAGTTGGGGTAGGGGCATTTCTTCCTAAGAAGGTCTTGACAAATGATGACCTCGAAAAGATGGTCGATACCTCCGATGAATGGATAACTAAGAGGACCGGCATAAAAGAGCGCAGGATAGCTGATGAGAATACCGCTACCAGCGATATGGCGAAAGAAGCCTCCGAGGAGGCGCTTAAGGATGCCAGGCTACCTCCGGAAGAAGTCGATCTCATAGTTGTGGCCACCACTACCCCGGATATGCAGCTGCCTTCGACGGCGTGTTTAGTACAGGCCAAGATAGGCGCACGGAACGCGGCCGCTTTTGATATAAGCGCGGCCTGTGCGGGTTTTATCTATGCCATAGCAACTGCCGAAGCCTTTATAAAGAGGGGGCTATACAGCAATGCTCTTGTGATTGGCGCGGAGAAGATGAGTTCTGTTACAGACTGGAAAGATAGAAACACTTGTATATTGTTCGGAGACGGCGCGGGCGCCGTAGTCTTAAAGAAGGTCGAGCGGGGCGGTATATTGTCAATATACTTAGGTTCTGATGGGACGAAGGCGGACCTTCTTAAGATACCCGCGGGCGGGTCTAAAAGACCGGCTTCCAACAAGACCATAGAGGAGCGAGACCACTATATAAAGATGAGTGGCGGAGAGCTCTTTAAGTACGCGGTAAGACTGATGACGGACGCCGGCAACAAGGTCGCAGCTGAACTCAATTATAGTTGCGACGATATAGACTGGGTAATACCCCACCAGGCGAACATACGCATACTCAACGCGGTGGCGGACAGGATGAAGCTAAACTCAAAAAAGCTATACCTAAATATTAGAAGGTATGGAAATATGTCAAGTGCTTCCACAGCCGTGGCCCTGGTAGAGGCGGTAAAGGAAGGCAGGATAAAGAAAGGGGACGTCGTCATGCTCGACGCGTTCGGCGCGGGCCTGGTCTGGGGCGCGATGTTGATAGAATGGCAATAAGAGAAAGAATAGCCTACATATTTCCCGGTCAAGGCGCGCAGTACGTGGGTATGGGTAGAGACCTATACGATAACTTCCCCAAGGCCCGCGAAGTATTCGAAGAGGCCAACGAGGTTGCGGGATTCGATATCAAGAGACTCTGCTTCGAAGGTCCTATAGATAAGCTTTCGACTACAGCGCATAGCCAGCCTGCGATACTTGTGACGAGCATAGCGGCCTTGCGCTCACTTGAGTCCGCGGTTTCAGATATCAATAATGAGGCAGTGTTGGGGTTGAGCCTTGGTGAATATACTGCCCTTGTTGCTGCGGGCAGCATCGCTTTTAAGGATGCGGTTACACTGGTAAAGCTCAGGGGGCGATATATGGAAGAGGCCTCCCGCGAAAATCCTGGAAAGATGGCTTCTGTGCTGGGTTTGGACAGGGATGTTGCCGAGGAGATATGCCGAGATGCCGGCTGTGAGATCGCGAATCTAAACTGCCCTGGGCAGATAGTGATATCCGGTACGGTCGATTCGATAAATAAGGCTACGACAGTTGCGAAAGAGAAGGGCGCAAAGAGGTCTATCGTCCTGGAAGTGAGCGGACCGTTCCATTCTTCGCTGATGAATGGGGCCAAAGATAGATTGAAGGCCGCGTTGGACGGCGTGGACATAAGACCACCCAGGGTTTCTTTTATAGGCAATGTAAACGCTTCATACGAAAAGGCAGCGGCCAAGATAAAAGAGAATCTACTGACGCAGCTTACGTCGAGAACCAATTGGGAAGACTCTATAAAGCTTATCGCCGCGGGCGGCATAAAGAGATGTTTGGAGATCGGCCCTGGCAAAGTATTAAAGGGGCTTATAAAGCGCATAGACGCGGGTATAACGGTCCACGGTATATGCACCGTTGAAGATATTGATAATTTTGTAAAAAATTGCGGGAGCGAAGCAGGAGGTTAGTGTGCTTATGGAAAATAAGGTAGCTCTGATAACCGGAGGTGGAAGAGGCATAGGGCGCGAGATAGTGAACCGCTTTGCAAAAGAGGGTGCCGATATAGCGGTCTGTGATATCAACCAGGAGGCCCTGGAGGAAGTAAAAAAAGAGGTCGAATCACTGGGCAGGAAGTGTCTTATATTCATGGCCGATGTGACCAAGCCTGACGAAGTCAATATGATGGTGTCAAAAATACTTGACAACTTCAAGAAAGTTGATATACTAGTCAACAATGCGGGGATTACCCGTGACGGTCTTCTTGTCAGGATGAGCGAAGAAGACTGGGATTCTGTTCTTGATATAAATCTAAAGGGCGTATTCAATTGCACCAAGGCTGTAGCGAAGCCGATGATGAAACAGCGTTGGGGCAGGATAGTCAATATTGCTTCAATTATTGGGATCATGGGCAACGCGGGTCAGGCCAACTATGCCGCTTCTAAAGGCGGCATAATAGCCTTCACCAAAAGCATTGCAAAGGAGCTCGCGAGCCGCAATATAAATGTCAACGCGATCGCCCCCGGTTTTATACAGACCGCGATGACAAAAAAGCTTCCAGATAATCACAAGGATGTGATGCTGAAGATGATCCCATTAAATAGATTTGGTGAGGCTCAGGATGTAGCAAACACAGCCATATTCTTAGCAAGTGAATCCGCCAGCTACATTACCGGGCATGTGATACAGGTTGATGGCGGGATGGTAATGTAATCATAAAAAAGGAGGTAATGGAATGGCAGTTGGAGATAAGGTTAAAGCCATTATTGCCGAGCAGCTAGGTGTTAAGAAAGAGGAAGTTACTGAAGGGGCCAAGTTTATTGATGATCTTGGTGCCGATTCTCTTGACACAGTAGAATTAGTAATGGCTCTCGAGGAAGAATT
>JAZFTF010000003.1:0-3653 GCA_036446495.1 Candidatus Omnitrophota bacterium
CATCGCCCGCAATATAAGATCTATATCCCTTCGAGGCCCGATAAACTTGACCTTATCCTCCAGCCCCAGGCGTTTCGCGCTCTCTCTTAGGCTCAACTTATCCGGGCCGTCTCCGACCAATAAGAGCTCTACATCCTGATGCCGCTCGAGAAGCAGTTTAAACGCCTCTATAAGGTATTTATAACCTTTCACAGGAGAGAGCCTCCCGATAGACCCTATCACCCTGTTTTGGCCTAAGCCCAACTCCTTCTTTATAGAGTCGATCTCATCTTGAGCGAATTTTCTGTTAAACCTCTCTAATTCAACGCCATTATATACCAGCTCGACATTCTCTTTCTTGGCATTCAGATCATCCACCAGGTGGTCCCTTACAGCGTCGCTTATAGCTATCGTCTTATCGCCCCAGCAGTTAAAGAGCCGCCTCCCCAGGCGCGCCTTAAAGAAACCATGACATGTCGCGATATGCCCGATAGCCGCCGATTTGGCCAACAGAGTGCCGAGAACCTGGGTGACTCTCGTATGAGAGTGAATAATCCGGATATCCTCTCTCTTTATCAGCGATCTCAACTTAAAAAAAGCCGGGATAAGCTTTGGGCTCAACTCCGACTTCGTCTTTATATCTACATAAAGATGCCTTATACCTGCTCCCTCAAGCTCACAGACAAGGCCGCCCCCGCTTGAGGCTGCCAGGACCTGGTGGTCCCGGGCGTTCAAGCCCCTGGCGAGGTTGACTATATAAGAACCCACACCGCCTACATTAAGGTGTGTGCACAGGAATAGTATCTTCACGTTTCATATACCTTTCGATAATCTTTAAGACCGTATCGACATCTATTTTTTTCATACACTTATACCCTTTGCCGCAGGTCGGTTTATAGCAGGGTCCGCATGTCACGTCCACGGCCCTGAGGATAGTGTGTTTAGAATAGACCGGTACGTGCCGCTCGGGCTCCGTCGGCCCGAAGAGCGCGATGAACGGCGTCTTAACCGCGGAGGCGATGTGCATTGTAGCGCTGTCAGTCGTAATAAATAGATCGCACCTCTTTATCAGCGCCGCCAGTTGGAGGATATCAGTCTTACCGGAAGCGATGATCGGTTTGCTCTTCGCGATCGATTTTATCTTCCCGGCTACCGCTTCATCGCTCTTAGCGCCTGTTATCAATACGCGCATATTAAATCTGCGGCCTAATTCATCGCACAGCGCGGCTACATTCTCAACCGGCCAACGCTTGCTGATCCATCTGGCGCTGGCTGTGGGATTTATCCCGATGAGCGTCCGGCTCTTTGAATCTATCCAACTATTCGCCAAAAAGGTATCCGCCCACTCATCCTCATCTTCCTGTGGCCATAACTCCAGATACTTATTTTCGGGTTTGATTCCGGCAAGCTCCAGCGTCCTGAATTGATGGGTCAAAGGATCTATCTCCTCCCCCGTATCTTTGACTTTCTTATTAAGGAGGAAGGATAGTTTCTTATTATCATAGCCGTATCTTAGAGGCGCGTGTGTTAAAAAAGAGATCAGGTGGCTGCGTTTATTATTCTGGAGATCTATAACAATATCAAAATTATACCGCCTCAGGTCGGCGCTTAACGCCAATACGGCCTTAAGAGGTTTATGCCGTCTCTTAAAATCACAGACGATTACCTCATCGATGTAAGGGCACCCTTTAAAGACCTGCCTGGATTCAGCTCCCGCTAAGACCTTAATTATAGCGCGCGGATACTTCGCCCTGATTGCCCGTATAGAAGGTATGGATAGTATGACATCCCCGAGGGCGCTCGTCTTTATTACCAGTATATTCTGACTCCCGATAGCCAATTTGTAAGTATCGATCGTATTCAGGGCCATCCCTTCGAGGGAGTACTTTTGTGAGTTCTTCCTGCCTTCATAGCTAAGCCTCATGGCAAGCTCGGGATCTTTGGCTATCTTCAAAATAGCCTCCCTCATAGACTGGGGGTCCTCCGGAGGCACTAATAAGCCGTTGACACCATCATCTACCAACTCGGCGACCCCTCCCACGCGGGTAGCCACTACCGGGACTCCGCACGCCTGCGCCTCCACTATGACCCTCCCAAACGCTTCCTGAGTCACAGTAGGCAGGACGAGCAGATCCAGCTTTGAAAGGGCTTTCGGTATATCCTCTTTCCAGCCGACAAACTTTACAATACCGGTCAGCCCCAACCGCCTCACGAGCAATTCAAGCTCCCGTTTGTACTCTTCCTTACCCGGCGACGGCTCACCTATTATCAGGACGCTTAAGTTCGGGATTACCCTGGATACAAAAACGATCGCCTTGATAAAGTATTTGTGCCCTTTTATCGGAGTAATCCTGGATATCACGCCTATCGTGAAACCGCCCTCTCTGCCTTCGCGGGATCGTTCCATCTTACGCTTTTCGGGATCCACAAATGTAAACCTCTCTAAATCAACACCGCGGGGTATAAATTTTATCTTTGAGTAAGGGCATTTAAAACCGTCCATCATACGCCTGGCTATAATATGCGAAGCCACTATAACAAGCTTGCCCCACCCCATAACCTGGCTGGTAAAGAGAGACTTATAATAACCATGGGCTGTCGTAACAAATGGGCATCTGGTTATCCTGCACGCGGCGTAAGCTATCCAGGCCGGCACCCTGCTCCTGGCGTGCACTACATCTATATTCTCGCGCTTGATAATCTCACAAAGCTTGCCTACCATTTTAATCATAGTAAATATATTCTTCCTGCCAACCGGGAGCCTGTAGTGCCTGGCTCCTACAATATCGAGTTCCCTTACGAGCCTGCCCCCACCTGATACGACGACAGCTTTATGGTCATTCTTGACCAGGTACCTGGCCAGATCGACCGTCCCGCGCTCAACCCCTCCGATATTCAGTTCCGGTAATATCTGCAATACATTCATTAGATTATCCTGTACAGCTTCCTGTACATCCTCTGCGCATTATCCAGTCTTCTTACTATGCCATTATCTCTGGAGAGTTTATTTATATTCTGGTGAATCATGCTTACAGGTGTCTTAGAAATATACCCGAGAGATTCCATCCTATCGAGCGCGTAATCATGTTTTGTCCTGGAGCCGATCATCTCCGGCTCAAAGACGAGGACACGCTTGCCGGAAGAGGCCGCTTCAGATATCATCGATACAGACTCTCCTGATACCACGACTATGTCGCTTAGGTCCAGTATCCCGCCGACAGCGTTCTCTATATCGCGCTCGTTGGCGATCAAGAGCAGTTTGCACCTGGGCTGGGAAGTGAGCCGCTTCTTTAATATATCCTCAACACCTTTGGGCGTCCTTCTGGATGTCGTAAGAAATAGCTCCATATCATTGTCCTCTAAGGACCTTACCAGCTGCTCCACTATATCTTCGGCCATCTTGTTCGTAAGTTTTTGCTGAGGAGTATCGCCGCCTAAGAGCACCCCTATCTTCCTCTTTTCTGAAAGCTTTACCACGTCTTTGATCCTCCTCGATCCATCCTTCATAGCCTCATCGTTAATACTATTGCATGACCCCTCTGTTATTACGACATTGCGCCTATCTCTGGGGCGGTCGTGCTCCGGTATAATAGCTATATCAAATTTGCCGACACACCCAAAGCCGGGTTTCATAAGAACAACATTCTTCGCGTTATTCTCTTTTGTCAAAAAAA
>JAZFTF010000004.1:0-3688 GCA_036446495.1 Candidatus Omnitrophota bacterium
ATCAAGTATCATGACGTAGGCATCGACACCTACATCTTATAGCTATCGTGTCGATGTCAATTCGACCATATGGTTTAGCTTCGCTAAATCATGGTCTCATTGAAACTACAAGGGCACAATCTAGCGCAAAGTGTAAAGCGCAAGGTTAAGTGGTTAGCGGTTTTCGGTTAGCGTATCTTTTACAAACCGCTACCCGCACACCGCGAACCGTTGCATTTAAAATTTCAACAAACTGAAGACCGGATAGTCTTTTAGCTTTTCGCGTCCTTTCAAGAATTCCAATTCTATAAGGCACGCTACTTCTACTATCTCTCCTCCACTAGCCTTGACCATATCGCATGTGGCTCCTGCCGTGCCACCGGTCGCTAAAAGATCGTCTATCACAAGCACCCTATCGCCTTTAGATACCGCGTCTTTGTGCATCTCGAGCGTGTCTGTGCCGTATTCGAGATCGTATGTGATACTTACGACCTCATAGGGGAGCTTACCTTTCTTTCTCACAGGGATCATACCGGCGCCTATCTTGTACGCAATGATCGACCCGAGTAGAAAGCCACGCGCCTCGACACTGGCAACGAGGTCTATCTTTTTGTCTTTGTACCTTTCGGTGAACATCTCCACTATATCCTTAAGCGCTTCGCTATCTTTTAAGAGCGGCGTTATATCTTTGAAGATTATCCCCTTCTTGGGAAAGTCCGGGATATCCCTTACAAGCCCTTTAAGCTTCTCCAGGGTACCTATCATTTTGTCTCCGCTTCCTGTTGGAGTATTATGTTCTTCAGTTTCGCCATGGCGGCGCTCTCGATCTGCCTTACCCGCTCTCTGGTGATACCGAAGTACTTAGCGGTATCTCTCAATGTATGAGGCACGCCGTCCTTAAGGCCGAATCTCAGGCTCAATATCTTGCGCTCTCTGGGCGACATATTCTTCAGGAGCTCCAAAACCCTCTCCTTCTGCAGATACGACCCAACCTCATCGACCGCGCTTGCCCTATTCTCGTCCTCTATGAGATCCATAAACTCCGCGGTGCCGCCCGAACCTATCGGGGCGTTGAGAGAAGATATCTTAGAGGCCATCTTGCTTAGCTGCCTGACCTTCTTCACGGACATCTTCATCTTTCTCGCAACTTCAGCAATCCTGGGTTTTCTCCTGAGTTTGATGAAGAGCTGCTCTGATACCTTCTTGAACTTCATAAGAAGCTCTACCATGTACACAGGCACCCTTATGGTCTTTCCCTGATTCGCGATGGCCCTGGTAATATATTGCTTTATCCACCACGCGCCATAGGTCGAGAATCTAAAACCCCTCTTTGGGTTAAACTTCTCGACAGCCTTCATGAGGCCAAGATTCCCTTCTTCGATCAAGTCCATCATCGGGACACCTAAATAGCTATACCTCTTGGCGATGTTGATGACGAGCCTTAGGTTGGAGCGGATCATCTTTTCCCGGGCGGCATCACTGCCCTTCTTGATCTTATACGCCAATTCTATCTCTTGTTTGGCAGTCAGGAGAGGTATGTCTTTTATCTCTTTAAGATACCTCTTTATTGAATCCATTATCTCTTTTTACCTCTCTTTTTACCTCTCTTTTTCCCCTTCTTAGGAGCGGCCTTCTTGCCCGATTCTATGGCCGCCTGCGCCGCCGCGACTCTGGCTATCGGCACCCTAAAGGGAGAACAGCTTACATAATCCAGGCCGAGATTGTGGCAGAACTTCACCGACTTCGTCTCTCCGCCGTGCTCACCGCATATCCCGATCTTGAGGTCTTTCTTCTTCGAGCGCCCCTTGGTCACTGCGATCTCCATGAGCCGGCCAACACCCTTCTGGTCAATCGTCTGGAAGGGGTCCTCATCCATTATCTCCTTATCATAATAGGCTTGAAGAAAATTTCCGGCATCGTCTCTCGAGAGGCCGTAAGTCATCTGTGTGAGGTCGTTGGTCCCGAAAGAAAAGAATTCAGCTACTTCCGCTATTTCATCGGCGGTTAGCGCCGCTCTCGGGAGCTCTATCATCGTCCCCACGGTGTAGTTGATCTTCTTGTTCTTCTCTTTCATGACATCCTTGGCGGTCTCATGCACGATCGCCGCCTGAGAAATGAGCTCCTCCTTATTTCCGACAAGAGGTATCATTATCTCGGGCACTACCTTTATCTTCTCTTGCGCGCATTCACACGCTGCCTCGAAGATCGCCCGCGCCTGCATCTGGGTTATCTCAGGATAGACTATACCTAGCCTGCAACCACGATGGCCAAGCATAGGGTTCATCTCTTTTAAGCTCGCTATCTTCGCCCTTACCTTCTCGGCGCTCACACCCATGATCCCGGCCAGCTTCTCTATCTCTTTGGAATCATGCGGTAGAAATTCATGCAGCGGTGGGTCGAGCGTCCTTATAGTAACAGGCCTGCCCCCCATCACCTTGAAGATGCCTTTGAAGTCTTCTCTCTGGAACGGTAGAAGCTTTGCCAGGGCCTTCTTCCTGCCTTCTATAGTGTCGGCCAATATCATCTCGCGCATGGCATCGATCTTTCCTTCTCCGAAGAACATATGCTCTGTGCGACAGAGGCCTATGCCTTCCGCGCCTAACGCTATGGCCTGCGCGGCCTGGTCCGGCTGATCGGCGTTGGTCCTTATCTTAAGCCGCCTTCTCTTATCAGCCCACTTCATGAGCTTGGAGAAGTACTTGTAAGCGGTCGATTCTTCGGGCTTCATGGTCTTGTCCAAAATTACCTGTAAGACCTCTGAAGGCCTTGTTTCTATCCTGCCCAATATGACTTCGCCTGTGCTTCCGTCTATTGAGAGATAATCACCTTCCTTTATCGTGCGTTCTCCCACCGTCATCTTTCTGGCGGCATAGCTTATATCGAGCGCGCCGCATCCCGCCACGCAGACCTTGCCCATCTGACGTGCTACTAAGGCCGCGTGCGAGGTCATACCTCCGCGCTGCGTCAATATGCCTACAGCGGCGTTCATGCCTTTTATGTCTTCGGGGCTCGTCTCGATCCTGACGAGTATAACACTCTCGCCTCTGGCAGCCCATTCTTCGGCATCTTCGGCGTTGAATACCACTTTGCCGCAAGCGGCTCCGGGCCCGGCATTAAGCCCCTTGGCCAGGACCTTTCCCTCTTTGGTGGCCTTCTTCTTTTCATTCAAGTCGAATACAGGCCTCAAAAGCTGGTTCAGCTGCTCCGGCTCGACTCTCATTAACGCCTCTTCTTCGCTTATGAGCCCCTCGCCCACCATGTCGACAGCTATCTTTATGGCGGCCATGCCGGTCCTCTTGCCCGTTCTTGTCTGCAGCATCCACAGCTTGCCTTTCTGTATAGTGAACTCCAGATCCTGCATGTCCCTGTAATGCTTCTCCAGCCTCTTGTAGATCTTCAAGAGGCTATCAAACGGCTGGGGCATATCATTTTGAAGACGGTTGATCGGCAGCGGTGTCCTCACTCCGGCAACCACATCTTCTCCTTGCGCGTTTATGAGATACTCACCGTAAAATTTTCTCTCGCCAGAAGCGGGGTCCCTTGTGAACGCGACGCCGGTTCCGCTAGAATCTCCCATGTTGCCATAAACCATCGCCTGGATGTTTACCGCGGTCCCCCATTCAGAAGGTATATTATTTATCTGTCTATAAGCTACGGCTCTGTCGTTCTGCCACGAGCTGAATACAGCGCCGACAGCTCCCCATAGCTG
>JAZFTF010000005.1:0-3655 GCA_036446495.1 Candidatus Omnitrophota bacterium
AGAGAGTAAGGTCTTATACGAAGTCTTGATCGAGAAGGGAGTTGTTTCAGCAGAGGCCTTGACGCCTTTGATAAAAGAGGCCGAGTCTACAGGGGAGAGCCTCCAGCGTATATTGATCAATAAAGGCATTATCCATGAGGATGCTTTATTGGATATCTTGGCCAAGAAGCTAAAGCTTAGCTGCTTCGACCTCAGGAATGCATCTATCGGCGCAGCGGTCTTGAAAAAGGTTCCGCTTAAAGTCGCCACATATTATAAATTCGTCCCGGTAAAGATAGACGGGAGGACATTGACCGTGGCGGCCAACACGCCGTTAGACATAAAGACGCAGGATGAGATAAGGACGCAGCTCGGTTACGATATCGATGTCGTCCTTTCATGCGCGAATGATATCCAAGAAAGCTTGAAGAAGTACTACGGCATAGCGGCCGAGACTTTGGAAGGGATGACCGCCGCGCCGCAGGCAGACTCCGGAGAGGCGATCCATGAAAAGGTAGAGGATATAGAGAAGCTCGCGGAGGACGCCTCGGTAATAAAACTCGTAAACCAGATAATACTTGAAGGCTGGAAAAAGAGAGCGACCGATATTCACATAGAACCTTATAGGGGTAAGATAGCCCTTCGTTACAGGATAGACGGCATTCTTTATGACTCGACTGTCCCCCCGGGGCTTAAGAACTTTCTTAATGCCATAATATCCCGCATAAAGATCATGTCTAATCTCAATATAGTCGAGCGCAGGATCCCGCAGGACGGAAGGGCCATTGTGAAGGTGCAGAACCAGGTGCTTGATCTGAGGATTTCAACGATCCCGACGCCTTTTGGCGAGAGCGTGGTAATAAGGATCCTTCCCACGGAGCGTCTCATAGACATGGAGAAGCTCGGGCTTTCAAAGAAGGATCTTGATATTCTTGAAGAGCTCATAAAGAAACCGCATGGTATAATCTTTGCCACCGGTCCCACAGGTAGCGGGAAGACCACCACTCTATACGCGTGCCTCAATAAGATAAATACAGAAGAGCGCAAGATCATCACTATAGAGGATCCTATTGAATACGAGATGTCGGGTGTTATCCAGATGCAGGTCATGCCAGAGATTGGACTTGATTTTGCCAAGGGCTTAAGGAGCGTTCTGAGGCACGACCCCGATGTGATAATGATAGGAGAAGTAAGAGACCTGGAGACCGCTGAAATAGCTATAAGGGTGGCTCTTACTGGCCATCTTATATTCTCTACCCTCCACACAAACGACGCGGCGAGCGGCATCACGAGGCTTATAGATATCGGGCTTGAGCCGTATCTGGTCTCCTCGAGTATAGAGGCATTCATAGCCCAGCGCTTGATCCGTACGATCTGTCTGGAATGCAAAGAGGAGAACAGGGAAGTACCTGCACTGATAAGGGATCTTATAGCGGATGGCCACAGCCAAGGACCGAGTACTTTCACGATATATAAAGGTAAAGGATGCGCCACATGCAATTTTACAGGATTTCTTGGCAGGACGGCTATATACGAGATCCTTATGGTAAGTGAAAAGATAAAGGAGATGATAATAAATAAGAAGCCTTCCAGCCAAATAAAAAAGATAGCGATCTCGGAAGGTATGCACACATTGCGGCAGGATGGCTGGCAGAAGGTCATTGACGGCGTGACGACGCCGGAAGAAGTCATGCAGGTAACGACAGCCGAAGAGGAACTTGAGGGCCCAAACAAGAAAGGCCCGATCTCGACGGCCGTAGAGATAGATAGCGAATTCTCCGGGAGGAACAAGAGAGTTTTTGAGCGTATCGATAAGAGGCTAAATATCCGCTATAATATTTACATATTGAAAGAACAGCTGATAGAGGGAGGCCCTACAAAAGAACGTTTTAGCGCCACAAAGAACCTATCGGCAGGCGGGCTCCTGTTTGTATCTAACTTTCCGCTGCCTGTTGGGTCTGTGCTGGAGTTAAAGATCGAGCTTCCGGATGCCGAGCCTCCGGTCCAGTGCCTTAGCAGGGTGGTCCGAACAGTAGAGATGAGTCCAGACAAGAACTACGACATAGGTGTCTATTTTCTCGATATCACAAGCGCGAACAGGGCGAGGATAAAGAAGTATATAACAACTGTACAATGAGTTACGGTTAGCGGTGAGCGGTTAGCGTTTTTTTACGCAAACCGAAAACCGCTAACCGCAAACCGTGAACAATAGCTAAGAGGTCATATGGCTACATTTATATACAAAGCAAAGAATGGGTCTCAGGGTGTGGTAGAGGGTAAGATCGAGGCCCGGACCGAGAAAGAGGCTATCGAGAAACTCGGAGACATAGGGTACCTGCCTATAAAAATAGAGAGGGATGGCGCCCCTAGCGAGCACTCTATCAGGGTGACAGGCAGGATATCCGGGAAGGTGAGATTCCGAAGTATTACGATCTTTAGCCGTGAGCTCGCGAGCCTGTTAAAAGCGGGTGTGCCGATACTGACCGCCATCGATATAATATCACAGCAGTCGGAAGACCTCAAGCTCAGGGAACTCCTCCATATCATATCTAGCGCTATAAGGGACGGCGAGGCCTTCTCTTCCGTCCTCGCTAGATATCCTGATATATTCTCACCGCTATATGTGGCGATGGTACGCGCGGGCGAGAATAGCGGAGCCTTTTCAGAGGCCCTGGTCAGGATAGCCGACTACAGGGTAAAACAGGAAGAGATGATCTCTAAATTCAAGATGGCTTCGATATATCCCATATTGATGGCTATGATTGGGCTCGCCACCGTGATATTCATGCTCACCTTTGTGATGCCCAGGCTTATGCAGATATTTTTGAGGATAGGACAGGAATTGCCTCTTCCTACACAGATACTCATATCTGTGAGCACTATATTGAGAGAGAGGTGGCAGGTGGTCGTCTTGGCTATTCTGGCAATCCTTTTGATCCTGAGAGGGCAAGCGAAGACAAAGGCGGGAAAGTTCTCCTCAAGCGTATTAAAATTACACCTGCCTATATTCGGAAAGTTCATGCTAAAAGGTGAGCTGGCGCGTTTCTGCCGGACCCTCGAGCTTCTCATACAGAACGGTGTGCCGATACTGAAAGCCTTGAATATAGCCATACCTGTATTGGATAACGAGGTTATAAAGAATAGGCTCTTACAGAGCTACAGCGAACTGGAGCAGGGGAGTTCATTTGGGAAGAGCCTCAAGAATTCGCCTCTATTCCCGCCATTCATGTGCAACCTGATAGCGGTGGGCGAGGAGTCCGGAAAGCTCGATGAGGCATTGTCCGAGATAGCCGCCAGTTATGAGAAGGATGTTGACGAAGGCGTAAAGATAATGAGCAGCCTCCTGGAACCCGTCATGATCCTGGTGATGGGCCTGATCGTTGGTTTTATAGTAATAGCTATGCTCTTGCCTATTTTTGAGATAAATTTGTAGTGTAAATGGTGATTAGCGTATAGCGTTTAGCGTATATAAAAGAGAAAAGAAACAAATGAAATGTTTTTTACGGATGCTAGCCATTCTGGTTCTGATAATTGCGTGTGCGGCTCCGGTCACAGCAGAAGATTGGCGGGAGCATGGAAGTGACCATTTTATTATATTCTACACGGGCGATAAGGATTTTGCCAAGGATGTCGCGCGAAACGCAGAGAGCTATTACAAAAAGATAGCGGTAGGGCT
>JAZFTF010000006.1:0-12974 GCA_036446495.1 Candidatus Omnitrophota bacterium
GGGCTCTACCATTCTATATAACGACCCCCATACTCGAGAGACTTTTGGAGAAGAGAGAGAAGATAGAAGAGGTATCAATAATAGTACAGAAAGAGGTTGCCGAGCGTCTCGCGGCTCGGCCGGGAGAGGATGACTATAGCTCTCTAAGCCTCTTTGTGCAGTTCTTCTGCGATGTAGAGAAGCTCCTCGATATTAAGAAGAAGGTCTTCTTTCCGGAACCGAAGGTCGATTCCTCATTAGTAAGGCTGCGTGTGCTATCCAAACCACGGGTAGACGTGAGAGACGTTGAGGCCCTATTTAAGACGATACGGCAGGCCTTCTCTCAGCGGAGAAAGACGATCCTCTCGGCCCTCTCACAAAAAAAGACGAGAGGTATCCCAAAAGACCGGGTGCGTGCCGCGCTCCAGAGACTCGGGATCGATCCCAAGAGCAGAGCAGAGACGCTTGGCCTAGAAGATTTTGCCCGCATCTCGGAGGCTTTGGTTGACATTTCATCTTAATTATGTAAAAATATTTAACGAGCGTTAAGTAAAGTGCCCCCGTAGGTGAATATATGAAGAAGAAGATAGATGTAGAGTACATAGCGAATCTGGCGAGGATACGCCTCAACGGTAAGGATATCAAGAGCTTCTCCGGACAACTAGACGATGTTATCTCTTATATTGAGAAGCTAAACAGCGTTGATACGAAAGATACCCCGCCCACCACGCACCCTTTGCCTATAACCAACATATTCAGGGAAGACGAGGTCCGGGAATCACTGTCTGTAGAAAAGGTCCTCGCGAATGCCCCGGAAAAGAGAGACACATCCTTCAAGGTCCCGAAGGTCGTGGAGGGAGAGTAAGTTGCCAAACGACCTATATAAACTCACCGCATACGAGATAAGAGAGCTTATAAAAAAGAGAGACGTCTCTCCTGAAGAGGCCGCCTCGTCTTTTTCCGATAGGATAGGCAGGATAGACGACAAGGTAAACGCATTTATATCATATGATAAAGAGAATATCAAAGAGGAGCTGAAACGCATAAAGGGCAAAGAGGCAGGCGCGCTTTACGGTGTGCCGGTAGCGGTGAAGGATAATATATGTGTGGAAGGGCGCCTTACGACATGCGGCTCAAAGATACTCGAAGGTTTTAAGCCTCCTTATAATGCTACAGTAATCGAGAATCTCAGAAGAGAAGGCGCTATAGTGATCGGCCGGGCCAATATGGATGAGTTTGCGTTCGGTTCTTCGTGTGAAACCTCATGTTACGGCCCGACAAGGAACCCTTGGGACTTGGAGAGGATACCGGGAGGGTCGAGCGGCGGGGCGGCCGCGTCTGTAGCAGCCGGCGAGGCTGCGATCTCTCTGGGATCTGACACAGGCGGTTCTATACGCCAACCGGCCGCGCTCTGCGGAGTGGTCGGTATGAAGCCTACATACGGCCGCGTCTCGAGATACGGCCTTATAGCTTTTGCCTCAAGCCTGGACCAGATAGGGCCATTCGCGAGAGATATGCGTGACTGCGCTCTCTTGCTCAACGTCATATCGAGCTATGATCCAAAAGACTCGACCTCAGTTGATAGAAAGGTGCCGGACTATACTAATGCGCTTGTAAACGATATTAAAGGCGTAAGAATAGGAATACCGAAAGAGTATTTTATAGAAGGAATAGATGCCCAGGTAAAAGATTCGGTATCAAGCGCGATAAAACTTTTGGAGAAGCTCGGCGCGAAGGTGGATGAGGTATCCTTGCCGCATACCGATCACGCGGTAAGCACATATTACATAATAGGGCCGGCCGAAGCCAGCTCCAACCTGGCGAGGTTTGACGGCGTCCAATACGGCTTGCGCGCGAAGGGGCCGCTTCTCGATATGTACAAGGATACGCGTGCCGCCGGATTCGGAGATGAGGCGAAGCGGCGCATCATACTCGGCACATATGTCTTATCAAGCGGATATTATGACGCGTATTATCTCAAGGCGCTTAAGGTGAGGACAAAGATGAGAGAGGATTTTGAGAAGGCCTTCGAGTCATTTGACTGCATTGTCACGCCTACATCCCCGACGCCGGCATTCAAGATAGGCGAAAGGGTAGACGACCCCTTGAGCATGTACCTCTCAGATATTTTTACGATCCCAGCTAACCTTACAGGGATACCGGGCGTATCTATACCATGCGGTTTCGCGGAAACCGATCTGCCGATAGGCCTACAGATACTCGCGAGGCCGTTTAATGAAGAGATGCTCATAAGGGTGGGTTACACATTCCAGGAAAATTCCGCATTTCACAAGAAGAGGCCGAGGTTATGACGACAACCGCAAAGTATGAGACGACTATAGGGCTGGAAGTCCACGTGCAGCTGTCTACACAGTCGAAGATATTCTGCGGATGCTCGACGAAGTTCGGCGCGACGGCGAATACGCAGACATGCCCGGTCTGCATGGGCCTTCCGGGCGCACTTCCGGTCTTCAATAGGAAGGTGCTGAGCTATGCCATCAAGGTGGGGCTCGCGGTCAATTGCAGTATAGCCGGGATGATGAAGTTCGACAGGAAGAACTATTTTTATCCCGATCTGCCGAAAGGTTTTCAGATATCACAATACGACCTTCCACTGGCGGCAAACGGCGAACTCGTAATATTGACCGGCGGCGTCCAGAAGAAGATAAGGATAACGAGGGTCCACCTGGAAGAGGACGCAGGCAAGCTGATCCATGTCGAGGGGGAAGATTCGAGCCTTGTGGATTTCAACCGCTGCGGTACGCCGCTTCTCGAGATAGTGAGCGAACCGGATATAGATTCGCCGCAGGAGGCGTATGACTACCTGACCGAGTTAAAGGCGATACTCAAGTACCTGGGCGTCTCAGACTGTAACATGGAGGAAGGGAGCCTCAGGTGCGATGCAAATATATCGTTAAGACCCAAAGGCCAAAGAGAACTGGGCGTAAGGACCGAGCTTAAGAACATGAATACTTTCAAAGGTGTGAAGAACGCCCTGGAGTATGAGATAGAGAGACAAGAAGAGATATTAGAGGACGGGGGCCGGATAGTCCAGGAGACGAGGCTCTGGAATGACGCTGCTGGAAAAAGCTCTTCCATGCGCTCCAAAGAAGAAGCCTTTGACTATAGATACTTTCCGGAGCCGGACCTTGTGCCGTTTACCGTAGATAAAAAGCTTGTTGGATCTGTAAGAGAGACCATCCCTGAGCTTCCGAGGAAGCGCTATGAGAGGTTCTTGAGCGATTATAAACTACCTGTTCTTGCCGCGTCTACAATAGTGCAGGACAAGGATACTGCTGACTACTTTGAAGAGTGTGCCACGCTCTATAAGAAGCCGCATATAATAGCCAACTGGATAACGGGCGATATCTTGAGCGAGTTCAATAAGAGATTTTCATCCGAACGCAACGCCACGATAATGGACCTCGGGATAAAGCCGGAGGATCTTGTAGAGATGCTCCGTCTTATTGATAAAGGCGAGATCTCGGGCAAGATAGCCAAGGCCATATTGCCGGAGATGATAGAGACAAAGCAGAGCCCCGATGAGATCGTCAAGGCCAAGGGGATGTTCCAAATAAAAGATAAGGATGAGTTGGCCAAGATACTTGACGGGGTCATAAGCTCAAACGCCAAGCCGGTCGAGGATTACAAGAACGGCAAAGAGGCCGCCCTTGCATTTTTAGTGGGGCAGGTGATGAAGGCCACAAAAGGAAAGGCAAGTCCTAAGATAGTAAACGAGATGCTCAAAGAGAGGATGGGTAGACCATGAAGAGAAATAGACTATTCCGCATATCGGTGATAATGATCTCAATATTTTTAATCGCTAAGCTTGGCCTGGCGGAGAAGGACGATGCTAGGGACCTCTATAAGCAGATAGAGATCTTTAGCGACGCGATGACATACGTCCGCTCGAATTATGTCGAGGATATAAAAGACAAGGACCTTGTCTACGGCGCGCTCAAAGGGATGCTCGCGTCACTTGATCCCTACAGCCAGTTCATGAACCCGGAAAGCTTCAAGGAGATACAGGTCGAGACCAAGGGCGAGTTTGGCGGCCTTGGCATAGAGATATCGTTAAAGGACGGTCTTCTCACTATCATATCCCCGCTCGACGGCACCCCGGCAGATAGGGCCGGGATAAAACCCAACGACAGGATAGTCAAGATCGACGACGTCACGACAAAGGATATCACCCTCATAGACGCCGTCAGGAAGCTGCGAGGAAAACCCGGCTCCAAGGTGACCATTACCATACTCAGAGAGAGCGAATCCAGGATATTCGACGTGGATATTATCCGCGCCATCATAAAGGTGAAGAGTATAAAAGAGGCCTCGATCATCGAGGACGGGATAGGGTATATTAGGCTGGTAGAGTTCCAGGAGAGGACGCCCCAGGATCTTAGAAAGGCCCTCGCGAAATTGAAAGGCTTAGGTATGGAGGCGATTATACTCGACCTGAGGAACAACCCCGGCGGGCTTCTCGATGTGTCGGTGCATGTCTCCGATAGCTTTCTTAAGAAAGACCAGACCATAGTATCTACCAGGGGCCGCAACAAGGACCAGGAAGTGGTCTATAGGTCCCGCATCGATTCAGACACCTCTTATCCTATGATCGTTATGGTCAACGGTGGTTCGGCCAGCGCCTCCGAGATCGTCGCGGGCGCGATACAGGACAATAAACGCGGTATAATACTGGGGACGAAGAGTTTTGGCAAGGGTTCGGTCCAGACAGTAATACCCTTAAAGGATGGTTCGGCGCTCAGGCTGACAACGGCGAAGTATTTTACCCCTAGCGGCCGCGCTATACGGGAAGAGGGCATCATACCGGATGTTATCGTGGAGTATCAAGAGCCGATAAAGATAAATGAGAAGGAGCAGAAGGCCGAAGAGGTATTCGAAAAGGTCGATAAAGAGAACAATGGGAAGAAGAAAGAGTACGATAATCAGCTCTTGCGCGCCATAGACATCTTAAAAGGCATAAAGGTTTACAAGAGATTACAGAGTAGTTGATCAAAGCCATGAATAAAAAAATATATATAGCGATAATAATAATCCTCGCGGCGACGGCGTTTATAAACTGGCATAGGGCCAGGGAGCTCTCCGAGAGCCTTAGGATGATACGGGTGAGGATAGAAGATACCGCAAAAGCGCTTGAAGAGCAGAGAACCCTGCGCGAAGATGCCGAGGGAAAGCTCGAAGCGAAGCTAAAGATCGAGGCTGAGGCAAGGTCGGCGGCCAAGAAGTATGTCAAAAGATACGCCGTCACAAAAGAGGGGGCCAAGATCGCGATAGTGCTGGACGACTGGGGGTACAACTTAAGAAATCTTAACACCCTGCTTGAGATAGAAGCGCCTATCACGCTTTCGGTGCTGCCGAACCTTCCCTATTCGCGGGTGGTGGCGAGGAATGCCTATGTCGACGGCAAAGAGATCATACTTCACTTGCCCCTTGAGCCGCGCGAACCGATGTCGCTAGAGAAAGACACTATCACAACAGAGATGACCGACAAAGAAGCCCTGGAGAACCTGGAGAGAGCGATCTTGAGCATTCCGCACCTTAAAGGCGTCTCTAACCACATGGGTTCTAAGGCTACCGAAGACAAGAGATTGATGCGCACCTTGTTCAAGAAGATAAAAAATGATGGCTTCTATTTTCTCGACAGCAGGGTGACGACCAGATCTGTCTGCTTCGAGATGGCCGATGATGTCGGGGTGAAGTTTGCGGCGAGGTCGGTATTTCTCGACAACGAGCTCAATACCGAATATATCAAAGGGCAGATCAGGGAGACGGCCCGGCAGGCCCTCCTGACGGGCTGGGCCATAGGGATAGGCCACGACAGGGCCGTTACCGTGGCAGCGCTCGCTGAGATGATACCCCAACTCAAAGAGATGGGCATAGAGATAGTCCCGGTCTCTGAGATAGCAAGATAGTTATGTATACCCTTGGAATTGAGACTTCATGCGACGAGACCTCGGTATCGATTACCGACGGCAGAAAGATACTCTCCAATGTAGTGACATCAAGCGTTCATCTTCATTCGGAGTTCGGCGGTGTCGTTCCGGAGATAGCGTCGCGTTTTCATCTGGAATACATAACGCCGATCATAAGAGAGTCGTTAAAAGAAGCGGGGCTTTCACTCGACAGGATCGAGCTTATTGCTGTTACAAAAGAGCCCGGCTTGATAGGATCGCTCCTGGTAGGCATCTCTATGGCGCGCGCCTTAAGCTTTTCATTGTCGATTCCGCTTATAGAAGTAAATCACATAATAGCCCATATCTACGCGAACCTCATGCACTACGACGGGTTGGATTTCCCGCTAATGGGGCTTATAGTATCCGGGGGACATACGCTCATTATATGGATGGATGATATCGATAAGTGGAAGGTGATCGGCCAGACGCAGGATGACGCGGCTGGTGAAGCATATGATAAAGTGGCCAAGATACTGGGTCTTGGTTATCCAGGAGGGCCGATCATAGAGAAGAGGGCAGCCCTAGGGAATAAGTTCAAGATAAGATTCCCGCGTTCTAAAATAAAGAGAGGCGTCTTCGACTACAGCTTCAGCGGCATAAAGACGGCGGTGCTTTATTACATCCAGAAGCGCGGCGGCGCGAAATTGCCGGATGAGATGATAAATGCAATATGCGCCGGTTTCCAGGACGCGGTATGCGACATGTTGATCGAGAAGGTCATGCTTGCCGCCAGGAAAAATCGGGCTGATAAGATCGTGGTAGGTGGCGGCGTAAGCGCCAACATGGCTCTTAGAGATAGGATAAGCGCTGAGTCTAAGAAATGGGGCATAGATATCTACTTTCCCCCTATGAAGCTCTGTCTCGACAACGCGGCGATGGTTGGAGGCCTCGGAGAGGCCCTCTATAGAAAGAGACAAAGTTAGTGGAAGATTTAGTGGGGTGGTTGGAGTGCGGGCTTTAGCCCGCGTAAAGAGCAATTATGCGGACTAAAGTCCGCACTCCAAGCCATTTCAAGACTAGACAAAATTAAGCTTGCATTTTATATATAAGATGATATAATATGGACAAGTTATTATGACAGATCAAGATATAATAATAAGCATATTACTGGCAGTTTTTATTGGCGGCATCATAGGCTTTGAGAGAGAGACGCACAAGAGAGCTGCCGGCTTAAGGACTCATATCCTGGTCTGCATAGGCTCAACCCTGATCACTCTCACATCAATATTCATGGCCGAGAAGTATAGCGGAACATTCCAGAATACCGACCCTTCCAGGATCGCCGCAGGCATAGTGACCGGCATAGGATTCTTAGGAGCCGGTACGATAATACGCGGTAGGACATCTATACAGGGATTGACGACCGCCGCGAGTCTCTGGGGGGTAGCCGGAATAGGCATGGCGCTCGGATGCGGTTTTTACAAGGCAGCCATCTTTGCAGCTGTAGTGATGTTCCTGACGCTACTGGTGCTTGGCACATTCAAAAGAAAAGTATTGGGTAAAGCAATGCCTGACATAGATAGAAGTAGAGAGTAAACTTAACAAGGAGGAGAGATATCATGAGAAAGAGAGAGACCGCCGAAAAGATACTTGATGTTGATGCCAACATGCAGGGAAACATGATCTTTAGAGATCCTGTAAACTTACGTATTAACGGCACCTTTGATGGCTCTCTGGAGGTAAAAGGAAATCTCGTGATAGGCGAGAACGCGGTGGTCAAGGCCGACATAAAAGGCGAGACCGTCACTATAGCCGGAACCGTTTACGGCGATATTCAGGTGACAAAGAGCTTGAGCATCGTTCCTCCGGCGCGCGTGATAGGCAACATAAAAGCCCCTATACTCAGCATAGTGGAAGGCGCTATATTCGAAGGGGTATCCCGCATGCTTAATGATAAGGATGCGAGGGCGTCGATAAAGCAGGATGTTCTCACCACTGAAGAAGTAGCCCGTTACCTGGAGGTCGACAAGTCCCTCATATTGAGCTGGGCCTCCGAGGGAAAACTCCCCGGCGTCAAAGAGAAGAATGATTGGAAATTCGAGAAGTCAGAACTCGACAACTGGATCGCCAACGAGAAGATACGCTAAGAAAATATAGATGTCCGAAGAAAACTTGATGAATATAAGAGAGGCGGCCGAATATCTTGGAGTAGGCGAGAGGGCCGTCAAGGAACTGGTAGACAAAGGTTCGTTACCCGCCTATAAGATCGGCGGTACCTTCCTAAGGTTCAAGAAGAGCCAGTTAGATTTTTACAAAGCAAATCTGGAAAGCGGTAGCAAGGCGGTCAAGCCCGCGAAGGCTGCGCCGTCAAAACGGCGCGCGGTGGCGGCCGGAGAAGGCAATAAAGGAGCGGACGCGATAAAAGATTTTCTATACTTTAATGATTTTTATATCTTTTCATTCATTGTTATAGTTATTGCAGTTACGCTGATGATAGCTACCTAAAAAACCAAAGGCCTCAAATCGACTCATAATTTTCCCATGAAATTGAATCCATCGACCCGTTAAACCTGGCCATAAAGCCATAGAGATATATGTACTATAAGAGTTCGATCAAGAAGCTTTTGACCAAGCTCGATTCCCGGGATATATCTGTAAAAGAGGCATATAAGGAGCTTTGCGAGCTTCCTTATAAAGACCTGGGATTCGCGAAGCTGGATAACCACCGTACTTTAAGGCGTGGCTTTCCTGAAGTTATATACTGTAAAGGGAAAGCGTATGAACATCTAGACAAGATCGTACAAGCGCTCTATAAGAAGCACTCGAAGCTCATATTGACGCGGGCCGATGAAAAGCTGTACAAGAAACTTAAAGAGAAGTATCCCCGCCTCTTATTCAATAAGATGGCCGGCATCATATACCTGGAAAATGGAAGGCGCAGGCGTAAGAAAGGGGTCCTTATAGTGACCGGCGGGACAGCCGATCTACCGGTAGCCGAAGAGGCCAAGGTGACACTGGAGCTTATGGGCAATAAGGTCTCTACGCTCTACGACGTAGGCGTGGCGGGGCTCCATAGGCTGCTCGATCACAGAAAGAAGCTCATGGGCTCAAGTGTGATCGTTGTGGTCGCGGGGATGGAAGGCGCGCTTCCGAGTGTTGTAAGCGGCCTCGTCTCGATGCCGGTTATAGCCGTTCCTACGAGCGTGGGCTACGGCGCGAGCTTTAAAGGGATAGCGCCGCTCCTTACTATGCTAAACAGCTGCTCACCCGGCATAGGCGTGGTAAATATAGACAACGGTTTCGGGGCAGGATACCTCGCGGCTTTGATAAACAAATGAAAAACTCGGTCTACGGTTTTCGGTTTGCGGTTTTCGCCGCAAACCGCTCACCACTAACCAAGAAGAATATATGAAAATATTATATCTAGACTGTTTTAGTGGGATAAGCGGAGACATGTTCCTGGGCTCGCTCATTGACGCGGGGCTCGATGTCATCTCTTTAAAACGCCAACTTGCGAAGCTGCCGCTTAAGGGCTACAAGATAACCAGCAAAAAGGTAAAGCGCTCCGGCATATCAGCGACCAAGTTCGACGTTGTAGTCGATAAGGCGGTTCGCGAAAAAGAGAGAACGCTTAAGGATATCATAACTTTGATCGAAAGATCGAGTTTGGATAAAGATATAAAGACTGGAGCGATCGGCATATTCAACCGCTTGGGCCGCGCAGAGAGCCATGTTCACGGTGAGAGTATAAAACATATGCATTTTCACGAAGTCGGCGATACGGATTCTATAATAGACATAGTAGGGGCGGTGATTGCCCTCAAGCTTCTTAAAGTAGAGAAGGTCTATTCATCGCCGGTCACAGTAGGTTTCGGTGGGACCATAATGACCAGAGGCGGGAATCTCCCATTACCCGCTCCCGCGGCACTCTATCTATTAAAAGGTATGCCATTGGCGCATATAGATACCGCAAAAGAGCTTGTTACTCCTACGGGAGCGGCGCTATTGAGCGGCCTCGTAGATGGATTCTCCAGAGTGCCAAATTTTATTTTAAAGGAGACAGGCTGCGGCGCCGGCGCAAACGACACAAAGGAGAGGCCGAATTGCCTAAGGGCGATGATAGGTGAGACAGAAGAAGCTTTTATCGAAGACAGGATATATGTTCTCGAGGCGAATATAGACGATATGAACCCGGTAGACTATGAACATCTTACAGAGACCCTCTTTAAGGAGGGCGCACTTGATGTCTATCTTGTCCCGATCCAGATGAAGAAGACCAGGCCAGGTGTACTATTTACCGTATTAGCGAACAAGGCGGATCTCGATAAGTTGAGCGCTATTATATTCAATGGATCTACGACTATAGGTATAAGGTATTACGAGACCGCGAGAAAGAAGCTTAAGCGCGATTTTGTCAAGGTAAAGACGAGATTTGGCGACATAAAAGTGAAGGTGTCGAGCGGTCCGAGAGGTATAAGGAAGGCGATCCCCGAATATGAGGATTGCAAGCGGCTCGCGAGGGCCAACAACATACCCATATCGCGCGTACGCGGCGAAGTTGAGAGGGTCATCTAATATATGAGTAATGAAAGGTTGTTCTTGATAGACGGCAATGCATACTGCTACCGCGCCTATTACGCCATAAAGAGCCTTAGCAACTCCAAAGGGCAGCCGACCAACGCGGTATATGGTTTCGCGACGATGCTCAACAAGCTGATAAAAGAGGAGAACCCTGAATATATAGGCATAGCCTTCGACATGAAAGCACCTACGTTTAGACACAAGATGCATAAGGAGTATAAGATCCAAAGAAAGCCGATGCCTGACGACCTCTCCCTGCAGATGCCGATCATAAAAGATATGGTCAGGGCCTATGGGATACCGGTCTTCGAAAAAGAGGGCTACGAAGCGGATGATATAATCGCCACCATATCAAAGAAGGCCAGCGAAAAGACGATAGAGACCAACATTGTGACCGGAGACAAGGATATGCTGCAGCTTGTGGGGCCGCAGGTAGTTGTAAGAAATACCCATAAAGAGGGGCTCATCTACGACTCAGATAAAGTAAGAGAGCGCTACGGAGTGGGCCCCGAGCATATAGTGGACCTTATGGCGCTTATGGGTGATCAGTCAGATAACTATAAAGGCGTCCCCGGCATAGGTGAGGTGGCCGCTTGCCAGCTTATAAAAGAGTTTGGCTCCATAGACGATCTCTACAAGAACATCGATAAGGTAGAACGCGCCGGTTGGAAGAACATACTACAAAAACACGAAGAGGACGCGCGCATGTCACTTGAGCTGGCTACGCTCGATTGCGATGTGCCGATAGATATTGACTTCGAGAAGCTAAAGCTGGGCTTGCCCCATACAGAAAAACTTGCTGAGCTCTTCAGGGAGCTTGAGTTCAGGAACCTCTTAAAAGAGGTCTTGCCGCAGGATGAGTGGCTCTCAGATTACAAGACGATACGCTCAGAGGAAGAGTTTAAAGAGCTCCTTTCAAAGCTCAAGACAAAGAAAGAGATCGCCCTGGATTTTGAGACGACCGATTCCAATCCGATGGTAGCAGAGCTTGTAGGCGTCTCATTTTGCTTTAAGGAGAAAGAGGCGTTTTACATACCCCTTAAGCATATTGAAGAGGAGACACTGGATCGCGAGAAGGTCCTGCAAGAGCTTAAGGGTATACTGGAAGACGAAAAGATAAAGAAGGTCGGGCAGAATATAAAATATGAAAAACTCATACTTCTTAATTATGGGATAGACTTAAAAGGCATAGCCTTTGATACGATGGTCGCATCTTATCTTGAAAACCCATCCAAGATGAATCACAACCTGGGCGACATAGCGCTTGAGTACCTCAACCACAAGATGACGCCGATAACCGACCTTATAGGTAAAGGAAAGAATGCCATCACCATGGACCGGGTGAACATAGAGGCCGTCTCGAGATATTGCTGCGAAGATAGTGACGTTACATTCAGGGCCAAGAACATATTGAAGAAACGCCTTAAAGAGCATGGCCTGGACGATCTCTTCTACGAGGTCGAGATGCCGCTTATAGATGTCCTCGCCGCTATGGAGCTTAAAGGCGTCGCCCTTGACACAGAGTTGCTCACCATGATGTCGGGTGAGATGGAAGTTGCTTTATGGAGAAAGGTCTCCAACATATACGATATCTGTGATTGCGAGTTTAATATAAACTCGCCCAAACAGCTCTCTGAGATCCTCTTTGAGAAGTTTGAGCTTCCCATAATAAAAAGGACAAAGACCGGCATATCGACCGATGAAGAGGTCTTAAGGAAGCTCTCATCCTCACACCCCGTGCCTGCGGCGATACTGGAGTACAGGGAGCTTATGAAGCTTAAGACCACATACATAGACAGCCTTCCAAGGCTTATAAATACGAAGACCGGAAGGATCCACACGTCGTTCAACCAGACGATAACGGCTACGGGCAGGCTATCGTCGAGCCAGCCCAACCTTCAGAATATACCGATAAAGCGCGAGATGGGAAGAAAGATAAGGCAGGCCTTTGTGCCCGAATCAAATGATTATATCCTCCTGTCATCAGACTATTCGCAGATAGAGCTCAGGATACTGGCACACCTATCAAAGGACAAAAAGCTCACAGAGGCATTTAAGGAAGACAGGGACATCCATACATTTACGGCCTCTCTGATAAACAGTATAGACGAATCGGCGGTAACGCCGGATATGAGGAGCCAGGCGAAGACCGTGAACTTCGGCATCGTCTACGGCATGAGCGCGTATGGCCTATCAAAGGCACTTGAGATAGAGCCCTCAAAGGCCCAGGATTTCATAAACGCCTACTTCGACAGGTACAGAGGCGTAAAGGTCTATCTCGAAGAGACTATAGAAGAAGCGAGGGAAAAGGGATACGTATCGACTATCATGAACAGGAGAAGGTATATCCCTGACATCAAAAGCGATAATGTGCGCTTGAGACAATTTGCCGAGAGGACTGCCATCAACGCTCCTATACAAGGATCGGCCGCGGACATAATAAAGGCGGCGATGATAGAGATATACAACGAGTTTAAGAAGAAAAGACTAAAGAGCAGCATG
>JAZFTF010000007.1:0-5226 GCA_036446495.1 Candidatus Omnitrophota bacterium
GTCTCGATCGGGCATATCCTGCCGTAATGCGAGTGGTGTACGTCTCGAACCTCAAAACCGGCTCGTTCGCGGCTTAAGCCCCCTGGGCCCAATGCGCTCAGTCTTCTTTTGTGCGTAAGTTCCGCCAGAGGGTTTGTTTGATCCATGAATTGCGATAGCTGGGATCTCCCAAAGAAGTCTTTGACGATGCTTGCCACGAGTTTTGTATTGATCAGATTGTGCGGCATTACCGCATTCAGGTCGTATATGTTCATCCTCTCCCTGGCTGTCCTGTCGACCCTGGCAAATGCGATTCGAAATTGATTTGCCAAGAGTTCTCCTACGCGCCGGACTCTTCTATTGCCCAAGTGGTCTATATCGTCTGTATCACCCTCACCGCCTTTTAGCTTGATAAGCTGTTCCATGGTTCTGACAAGTATCTCCTTTGTGACGGTCCTGATGTTCAGGGGTGCATTCATGTTAAGTTTTTTATTGAGAACGAAACGGCCTACCTCAGCGAGGTCGTATCTCTTATGGTCAAAGAAGAGCCTGTCTATGAGTGCTTGTGCGCTTTCGACCGTAGGCGGGTCGCCCGGCCTCAAGCGTCTGTAGATATCCAATAGGGCCTCATCTTTGGATTTAGTGTAGTCTTTTTCCAGAGTCTTTAGTATCTCTGGAAGTTCTTTTTTGAATAGGCTGATGCTTCTAACTCCGCTGTCCCAGATCTTTTCAGCGAGCGCTTGGGTCATCTTTGTATTTTCTTGCGCGATGAAACTCTTGTTCTCGTCTTCGACCTTTTTTGCGAATGTCCTGCCGACATATCGCTGGAACTGAGAAGAGCGCGTGACCTCTACCTGCTCTATGCCGCTGAATGCCCTGAGTATGTCCTGGTCCGATGAGAGTCCGAAGATCCTCAACAGGATAGTGGCGGTGAACTTTCTTTTTCTATCGACATAAACATGGAGGACATCGTTTATATCGAATTCGAACTCTATCCATGCGCCGTGGTATGGTATGATCCGCGCTGAGTAGATCTTCTTACCGTTCGGATGTGTCGAGACCTCGAAAGAGACACCAGGTGAACGATGGAGTTGGCTTACCACCACCCTCTCGTCGCCGTTTATTAAAAAGGTACCTGTAGGCGTCATGATCGGTACGTCACAGATATAGACCTCTTGTTCTTTGGTCTCCTTTTTTGATTTCAGGCGTATCTTAGCCCTAAGCGGGCTTGCGGATGTCAGCCCTTTTATGCGGCATTCCTCCAAGTTGTACTTTGGGGTTCCTAGGGTGTAGTTGACGTATTCCAGGCTATATTCCCCATCGTTGCTTTGGATGGGGAAGGTTTCTTGGAATACTCCTTCTAACCCCTCTGGCTTTCTCTTTGTCTTCGGGACGCCATGCTGCAGGAACTTCATATAAGAACTGATCTGAACATCCAGAAGGTGCGGAATATCGTAAATGTCCTTTATCTTGGCATAACTTATACGTTTCACCATAGATTTTTTTCTCCACCTGTATTTTGTTTTTATATTACTTCGGCTGGCCATGCCAACCACGCAATAAAATTCGTGCTTATGATTTACGTCGCGTTTTACGCTCCGCAAATCATGTGCTCATTTTATTTGAGTTCGACCTTAGCGCCGACAGCTTCAAGCTGTTTCTTTATCTTTTCGGCTTCTTCTTTTGGAACGCCTTCTTTTACGGTCTTGGGTGCCGCATCCACTAGGTCTTTTGCTTCTTTTAAGCCGAGAGTGGTTACCGCGCGTACCTCTTTGATCACGTTTATTTTCTTATCTCCCACGCCTGTCAAGACTACCGCGAAAGACGTCTTCTCTTCTTCTTGAGCGCCGCCCGCGGCCGCGTCAGCTGCTGCACCGAACCCTGCTCCCATCGGTACCGCGGCACTGACACCGAATTTATCTTCCAGTGCCTTTACCAGGTCTGCCAGCTCCATTACGGTCATTGTCTCAACGGTTTTTATTATCCCTTCCTGTTTTTCGGAGAGCTTGACCTCTGCCTTCTCGGTTGATTCCTTTGGAGTCTCCTCGGTCTTTACCGTTTCAGTTGCCTGCTCTTGTTTGTCTTTCTGTTCCTCTGCCATTATCATCCTCCCGTTTTATTAGCGTATAGCAGATAGCGTTTAGCGTATAGTTTGTTTTTCTATACGCTATACGCTATACGCTGTACGCTAGACATATTGATTCATGCTGTTTTACGTTTCTCTTTGATTGCCTGCATTACGTAAATAAGACTTTTTATCGTATTTCCCAAGACACCCACAAAACCGCTTATAGGGGCCTTGAGTCCGTAGACGACCTTAGCTATCAACTCATCTCTGCTGGGCAAGCTCGCCAGGTAATTGATCTTTTCGGCGTCAACTATGTTGCCTTCCAGATAACCGCCTTTTACCTGTAAGTACTTGTGCGTCTTACCGAATTTATAGATAACCTTGGCGGCCGCAGCCGGATCTTTGTCTGCGTAGACTATCCCGGTCCCGCCGGTTACATGTTTTTTTAGGTCTCCGAACCCGGCGCTATCCAAAGCGATTTTGGCGATCGAGTTCTTAAGAACTATATAACGCGATGAGGATGTTTCAAGCTCGCGCCTGAATTCATTCATCTCTTCCGATCCCAGGCCTATGTAATCACTAATAAAGAAGTTGTTAGCTTTCTTTATATCTTCTGTTAGTTCGAGGATCATCAATTCCTTCCAGTTGCCTATCTTTTTTTCTTCTGTCATTGCATTCATCCTCAGGAGACCTTGGATAGATCCAGATGTAACCCCGGACCCATAGTGCTTGATAAAGCGATCGATCTTATGAACTGCCCCTTTACACTTGAGGGTCTTGCAGAGATGACCGCGTGTATGGCCTTGTCGGCGTTTTCGATTAAGGCCTTGTTGTCGAAAGAGAGCTTGCCGACCGGGATCTGAACGTTTGTCTGCTTATCCATTTTAAATTCTATTTTTCCTTTTTTGACCTCGTTGATAGCCGTTACAACATCATCCGTAACGGTCCCGGCTTTGGGATTGGGCATGAGGCCGCGCGGCCCGAGCACTTTGCCGAGCCTCGCTATATCTTTCATCATGTCGGGGGTCGCTATGGCAACATCGAAGTCGCACCATCCGGACTGGATCTTTTGTACAAGCTCCTGATGCCCTACGTACTCAGCTCCCGCCTCTTTAGCCTTGTTCTCTGCATCGCCTTTACAGAATACGCACACGCTCTTCTTTTTTCCTGTACCGTGAGGAAGAGTTACGGTGCCCCTTACGGGCTGTGTTATCTGCTTAGGGTCGACATTGAGCTTTATGGCAAGCTCTACTGTCTGATCGAATTTGACCTTAGGGGAGTTCTTTATGACCGCTAGCGCTTCTTCGAGCGTATACCGCTTGTCTTTCTCCACCATTTTTTCGAATTCTTTTTTTCGTTTACTAAGCCGGTTCTTCACTTTGAGACTCCTCTTTGATCACAGGCTTTATATCGGACGCCTTATCTACGACCTCAATTCCCATGCTGCGCGCCGTTCCCGCGATTATCTTCATGGCCTGATCAACATTCTTTGTGTTCAGGTCCTTCATCTTTGTCTTAGCGATCTCTTTTACTTGATCCCGCGTAACCTGGCCTGCCATCACCTTTCCTGCCTCTCCGCTTGCCTTTGCCACTCCACAAGCCCTTTTTAGGAGTATCGAGGAGGGAGGACTCTTCATTATGAATGAGTAGGTCCTGTCTTCGTATACCGAGATCACCACAGGCAATAAGAGGCCTTCTTGACCTTTTGACCTTTCATTGAACTTCTTACAGAAGTCCATTATATTTACTCCATGCTGCCCCAGCGCGGGCCCTACCGGCGGTGCTGGATTTGCCTGGCCCGCAGGACAATACAACTTTATCATAGCTTTTATTTTTTTTGCCATTCTACTTCGCCTTTCAACATTTTTTAGCTGGTACAGGCTTCGTAGGAATCGTTATCTCTACGTAGCTCAAAACATCCTCGAAATTCTTTTATGAGCGGAGTAGGATCAGACCTTCTCCACTTGCCAATATTCGAGCTCAACCGGGGTGGATCTCCCGAATATGGATATTATCACCTTAAGTTTGCCCTTGAAAGGGTATATTTCTTCTATGTTGCCGTTAAAATTCACGAACGGGCCGTCTATGACACGTACGCCTTCGCCCTTTTCGAATATGGTCTTGGGCATAGGCTTCTCTTGCGCTTCTTCCGTGTGTCTTAGTATCGACTTTATCTCATCCTCTTGCAGGGGGACAGGCCTTGCCCTAGGGCCTATAAAGCCGCTGACACCGGGTGTATTCTTGACCAAGTACCACGTGTCGTCATTGAGCTCCATCTCTAGCAGTATATATCCAGGAAAGAATTTTCTCTGTGAGATCTTTTTCTTCCCTTCTCTTATTTCAGAGACCTTTTCTGTAGGTATAAGGATCTGGCTTATCATATCCTCTTTTGAGCCCATCTTGACTCTTTTCTCCAGGCTCAATTTTACCTTATCTTCCCACCCTGTCTGAGTATGTATCACAAACCACTGTTTTGCCATATTATCTTATTAACGCGTTTATTGCCCTGGAAAAGATTAAGTCGCATGCACCAACGAAGACGGATAATATAGCAACTGTGACCAAAACGACAATGGTCGAGCCTATAAGTTCGTCCTTGTTGGGCCAGGATACTTTTTTGAGTTCGTTTTTTATTTCGTTTATGAAAACTACAATCTTGTTCGCCATATAAATTTCTTTAGTCCTTTGCTATGTCAATTCGTAGAATCTTCTACGATGCCATTCTCTGGCAGGCCTGGAGGGATTCGAACCCCCAACACGCGGATTTGGAGTCCACTGCTCTAGCCAGTTAGAGCTACAGGCCTCTACTTTATCTCCTTATGTATAGTGTGGCTGCGGCAGAATTTGCAGAACTTGCTCAATTCTACTTTGTTCTTCTGTTTTTTCTTATTTCTAGTAGAATTGTAGTTTCTGTTCTTACACTTACTGCATTCTAGGGTGATAATCTCTCTCATGCCTCTTACCTATATATTAGACGCTCGGTTATTCTATAACCTCGCTTATTACCCCAGCGCCCACGGTGTGGCCACCTTCGCGTATAGCGAACCTGAGCTCCTTTTCCATGGCTATGGGGGTTATGAGCGTTGCTTCTGCTTCAACGTTATCTCCAGGCATGACCATCTCAGTGCCTTTAGGAAGTTTTACAGATCCTGTGACATCGGTCGTCCTGAAGTAGAACT
>JAZFTF010000008.1:0-2567 GCA_036446495.1 Candidatus Omnitrophota bacterium
GCGAGTAAAACGGTCACTAGGTAGTCACTATATTTAGAGTTAGGAAAAACACCTGTTGAAAGACAAAAAACATATAGGATATTGATGGCTGAACGCATAAAAAAGATCAAAGAAAACAAAAATACATAGTCACTATCGTAACTTATTATAAATATATAGCTTAGAAGCGAGTAAAACGGTCACTAGGTAGTCAGGGCCGCTTTGATGAAATCGCGGAAGAGCGGGTGGGGTTTGTCGGGTTTGGATTTAAACTCGGGGTGGAACTGGCACGCGACGAACCAAGGGTGATCGGGCAGTTCTACTATCTCGACGAGGTTGGCCTTCTGGTAGATCCCGGAGAAGATCAGGCCTTTTTTCTTCAGGCGCTCTTTATAATCGTTATTGAACTCATATCTATGTCTGTGCCTCTCCGCTATCTTTTCTTTGCGGTAAGCCTTGTGAGACGACGTCCCTTTCTTGAGCAGGCAATTGTAAAGTCCTAGACGCATGGTGGCGCCCTTCTTCTTCACTCTCTTCTGCTCCTCGAGAAGGCTTATTACTGGATGCTTCGTCTCTTTATTGAATTCCGTAGAGTTGGCATTCTTAAGATCGCAGACATTCCTGGCAAATTCCACCACAGCTGTCTGCATGCCAAGACATATGCCGAAGAATGGTATATTATTGACCCTCGCGTATTCAATAGCCTCGATCTTGCCCTCTATGCCTCTATGTCCAAAGCCGCCCGGGATAAGCAGACCCTGGACACCTTCCAGGTACTTCCGCGCGCCGTGCTTCTCGATATCTTCGGAGTCGATCTTCTTTACAACGAGCTTAGCGTCGTTCGCTATCGCCCCGTGAGTCAACGCTTCATATATCGACTTATACGCGTCCTGCAGTGTTATATACTTGCCAACCACGGCTATCTCAACCTGCTTTTTTGCGAATTTTAACTTCTTTATTACCGAATTATTCCAATCTGAAAGACTGCCTTCTCCTGATTTTAAATTTAGTAGTCTTACGATAAGCTTATCCAGGCCTTCGTTCTTTAAACAGAGTGGGACCTCGTATATACTCTTTACGTCTATGGCCGGGATCACCGCGTCATAGTCAACGTTACAGAATAGGGCTATCTTCTCTCTGGCTTCTTTTGTGAGCTTCTTCTCTGTCCTGCACATGATAACATCAGGCATAATGCCTATCTGCCTGAGCATCTGGACGCTATGCTGCGTGGGTTTCGTCTTTATCTCACCCGCCGATTTTATAAGAGGCACAAGCGTAACGTGTATATTTATCGCGTATCCTTTGCCAAGCTCAAGCTTAAGCTGCCTTATCGATTCGAGGAACGGGAGCCCTTCGATATCTCCAACGGTGCCCCCTATCTCCACTATGACGACATCTATATTCTTATCCTGCGCTACCTTCTCTATGGAGTTCTTTATCTCATTGGTTATGTGGGGTATTATCTGGACAGTCTTTCCGAGATAATCTCCCCGGCGTTCTTTCTGGATCACCGAGTAGTAGATCTTTCCGGTCGTGATATTGTTTGCTTTGGTAAGCTTGGCGTTCGTGAAGCGCTCGTAATGACCAAGGTCCAGGTCGGTCTCTGCCCCGTCGTCCGTTACATAGACCTCTCCGTGCTGAAATGGATTCATTGTGCCGGGATCGACATTTATATACGGGTCGCATTTCATTAGGGTGACCTTAAGCCCTCTCGATTCGAGAAGTTTTCCTATAGAGGCGGAAGCTATACCCTTGCCAAGGCTCGATACAACACCGCCAGTTACAAATATATACTTAGGCATAATGTTCCTCCAACCCCGCATTGCTCCTGTCTTTATTCAAAGCGATATACTTTTGTATCGACTGCACGCCAAAATCCTTCTTCGCCACTGACTCTATCCCGTTTACCGCGGCCTGGGCTCCATGTATCGTCGTTATACAGGGAACTCCCTGCATCATAGCGAGGTTTCTTATAGGGCTCATATCAGACTGGCCTCTCGACCCCGAAGGTGTATTTATGACGAGATTGATCTCGCCTTTGTTTATCATTTCAAGTATCTCTTTTGACCCCTCACCGATCTTGCCGACCACCTGGGCCTTGATGTTGTTGGAAGATAACACCTTGCCTGTACCTCGAGTAGAGACGATCTCGAACCCGAGATCACTGAGCCTCTTGGCTATAAACGCTATATCCCTCTTATCGTCGTTCTTCACGCTTATAAATACCTTACCCTTACTCGGAAGCATCTGCCCTGCCGCTATCTGTGATTTGTAGAAAGCAACTCCGAACGAGGCGTCTATGCCCATGACCTCCCCTGTGGACTTCATCTCAGGACCCAATAGGATATCAACCCCGGAAAATCTTGAGAAAGGAAGTACAGACTCCTTTACAGAAAAATAGCTCACTTCTATCTCTTTGGTAAAGCCTAGATCTTTGAGCTTCTTACCGGACATTATCTTGGCCGCTATCTTTGCGAGGGGTACCCCTGTCGCCTTGCTGATAAAAGGGACTGTTCTCGAAGCCCTGGGATTCACCTCGAGCACATATACCACATCGCTCTTTATCGCGAATTGTATATTAAGAAGCC
>JAZFTF010000009.1:0-3385 GCA_036446495.1 Candidatus Omnitrophota bacterium
TATCCGGGACAATGAGTAGCAATGAAAAAAAGAAGTATATCGAACAGTTGACCCTGCTTCATGAGATCCTTGTTTACGCCATGAAGGCGAAACAGACGACAGATCTCGCTAACGTAGAGAAGCTAAGATCTCTACTCGGTCAGTTCCGGGAAGCATACTTGGACTCGGAAGATTTTAAGCCCGGCAAGAGACGTAAATACAGACCGTAAAAGAAGGGAAATAATATGAAAGATTTTGTTAAAAAGATATATGGCGCTATAGCGAAAAAAAAGAAGAAGAGCTGCTGCGGCCCTACATGCTGCAGTGACAAGACGCCGAGCGTATCGGAGAATATAGGTTATACGAAAAAAGAGCTTGATGCTATACCGGATGACGCCAATATGGGACTTGGGTGCGGCAACCCTGTAGCGCTCGCTTCGTTAAAAGAGGGGGAGATTGTCGTTGACCTGGGCTCCGGAGGCGGCATAGACGCTTTTCTCGCCTCTAAAAGAGTAGGAGATAGCGGCAGGGTGATAGGAATAGATATGACAGAGGATATGGTAGAGAAGGCCCGCATGAATGCCAAGAAGGGCGGATTTAAGAATATTCAGTTTAAGCTTGGCGACATAGAAAAGATCCCCCTGGAAGATAATGTCGCCGATTGCATAATAAGCAATTGTGTCATAAATCTGGCCGAAGACAAGCAGAAAGTCTTCAAAGAAGCGTTCAGGGTCTTAAAAGACGGAGGAAGGCTTATGGTCTCGGACATGGTATTGGTGGGAGACCTGCCGGAGAACGTCCTTGAGTCTGCCGAGATGTATGCAGGGTGTATAGCAGGGGCTCTTAAAAAGCAAGATTATATAGGCAAGATAAGGAAAGCAGGGTTTAAAAAAGTCGTGGTGGTCAAAGAAGATCCCGTCCGCATATCAGATTATATAGGCTCCGATAAGGTTATAAGCGATATCGCCAAGGATATGACAAAAGACGAGATCAAAAATATAGATAAGGCCGTATCCAGCGTAAAAATATCCGCGTATAAATAACCAGTGATCTGCTAGATCTTTAGAAGGTTCCTGGAATAGTCGAGCAAAAACGCTTTATATTTAGGCCTCATGCGGGATGCATCAAGCAAGCGAAGGCCTCTGTCTGCCAATATCGATATCTCTTTTTGAGCATAGCTAAGAGCGCCTGACTCTGTTAGTATCCTTCGCATCTTATATAGATCTGCCCGCCCGACCTTCTTTTTGGATAAGATGTACCTGATATAATTCTTGTCGCTTTTTTTGGCATTGTGATACGCGTACCAGATGAGGATCGTCTTTTTTCCTTCCCGCAGGTCTGTTATGGAAGGCTTTCCGATCTCATTCTCTTCGGCAAACATACCCAGTATATCGTCTTTTATCTGGAAGGCCTCTCCAAGGTAGATAGCTGACTTATTGAGTTTTTTTACCTCTGCGTTACTCGCCCCTGCCAGTATAGCCCCTGTGGATAAAGGGCTGGCAAAGGAATAAAAGGCGGTCTTAAGGTCATATATTTTATATATATCGCTCTTTCTTATATTTTTGATATCTTTTATCCCAGCAAGGAGCTCGACAAATTCACCCGCACCCGTGTAGATAGTGGTCTGGAGAAAATTTTTAAGGGCTTTCTCTTTCCGGACGGCGTTCTCCTTTATGGAGAGAAACGAGTCTATGGCTATAGCGTATATGATATCCCCGGCTACTATCGCGAGATCTACGCCTGCGAATTTGATGCCTTTGTGCCCTGACAAATAGCCATCAAATTTTTTATGAAGGGAAGGCTTTCCGCGCCTCATATCTGATTTATCGATTATGTCATCGTGGATGAGAAGGAAATCATGAAGGAGCTCTAAGGAGAGAGCGGATCTATAAAGATTATCCGCGACCGTCTTCGCGAAACCCAGATAGCCTACTATAAAGAGGATGGGGCGCAGCCTCTTGCCTTTTCTGCGAACAAACCCTTTTATCTCTTTTGAAAGAATGGGAGACAATTTTTTAAGCGCATAAGACCGATCGATCCCTTTTATAAAAACGCTTAATTCCTTATCCAGTCTCTTTTTTATTTTAAAATACATATTTTTATGATAACATAATAAGCGACCCTAGACAATATAATAAGGCAATATGGACCCAGCCCTTCCGTGGAGATATAGCATGAGCGAGAAGGAATGGGATAGCATGAGTAAGAAAGGAAGGGCTGGGTGAACAAAGCGGAACTATCCAAAGACAGAGCGGATCTCTTTAATCTCATCATAAGGAACTTTAGAACGACGCTGAAGAACTGCGTCCTCTATAATCCCGGCCATCCCGTCTTCGATTTTTCCATTAAGAACCTGAAGGGCTCCCTCGACAGCTGGATGATCCTGGAAGAGAAGATGGACCTGGGCTTTTCGCAGAATAATGTCCTCCTTGGCGGGATGTATGTAGAAGAGAAGAGTGAAATATATAGGGAAGTCGCCGAATACATGCACGTGAGGGGGATAGCCGCTATCTCGATATTAAAAGACGTAAGCGCGGATGAGCTTATCGGGTTCTTCTCATTTATGAAGCACGAGATAAAGGATATAAGGGAGAAGGGAGGGGTTCTTAAGAACCTGCCACCCATGCCGCATTTTAAGATAAAAGAGATAGACTACAGCGCCCTCTTGGCAAGTGCCAGGGAAGGTGCCGACGCGTCGGAAGAGGACGTATGGCAGTCCCTTACGAACATAGCCGAGGAGTCGAAGGAAGGCAAGCTCCCGGATTCAAAACTTGAATTCTTAAAAGACTTCCTGAAAGACCCGAAGAAGTCAGCTTCGGTGCTCAACAGGATATATAAAGACGCCGTAGCCACTCTAAAGGGCAGCGAGGCGGCCGATAGCATACGCGCGACCATCACCAAGATCTATGGATATTTTGAGAAGAACGCTCAAGGCGACACAAAAGAGACCTCCAAGGATGTTGCGGATATAATAGCCAACCTCGACCCTTCACTAGTTGTGAAACTCTTTGAAGAGGCGAAAGCGGAAGGGGAAGAGAAGGACCTGGCCAAGAAGATAACAGACAACCTCTCGGACGACTTTATGGCGGAGTTTATCTCTACCCTTGTATCTAGTGAAGAGTCTGTAAACGAGAACCTCCTCAAGGTCTTCGACAGGCTTATGCCCGAGAAGGCGAAGTCTGAGAATGTTGCTTCGATGGTTGCTGATAAGCTATTCGAGAAGAAGCTCTTGAACACGGATACGCTCTCCCAGCTGCAGCTCTCGATAAAAGAGATATTCAAGGCCAATCCCACAAGCAGCTTTATGTCTCAGATGTACAAGATGACCGTAGATACATTCATCGGCAAGAGGACCGAGAAACGATCAGAAAACCCTAATAACTGTACCAACATCATGAGGGACTAC
>JAZFTF010000010.1:0-2659 GCA_036446495.1 Candidatus Omnitrophota bacterium
AAGAGGGTGAAGAGGGTGAAGAAGGGCCCGAAAAAGAAGGGCTTAAAAAAGAGAATAACAAATAATAAGGCAGGGAAAAGCACCGTCTCCACGGAGATGAGCCAAAACCTTTGCATGGCTATCCTGGATAATCTGTATGACGGAGTTTACCTGATAGATAAGGATCGCAAGATAGCCTATTGGAACAAGTCTGCAGAGGACCTCACGGGATATAAGGCCTCCGAGGTTATCGGTAAGATCTGTTCCGATGGGGTATTGATGCACTTAAATAAGGAAGGAAAGAAGCTCTGTCTGACCGAATTGTGCCCTGCCAGCAGGGTCATGGCCAAAGGCGACCTCTGCGAGGAAGAGCTCTATCTTCACCATAAGGACGGCCATAGGGTGTACGTATCGACTCGAATGACCCCTACCATCGGTCCACAGGGCAAGATAACCGGCGCAATAGAGATATTCAGCGACAATTCAGAAGCTGTGCGCGAACGCAGGAGAAACGCCAGATTAAGAGATCTCGCCATGCTCGACCCGCTCACAGAGTTGGCCAATAGAAGATACGGAGAGATAAGCCTCAGGTCCAGGCTGCACGAGCTCAAAAGATACAACTGGCCTTTCGGCATACTCTTTATAGACATAGATCATTTTAAGAATATAAACGATACATACAATCACGAGATAGGCGACAGGGTCCTCAAGATGGTTTCTGGTACGCTATCGAAGAACGCAAGGCCTTTCGATGTCTTTTGTAGGTGGGGCGGAGAGGAGTTCCTGGGGATCATAGCCAACATAAAAGACGCCGATCTGTTCCTGGTGGCTGAGAGGTTTCGGAGGCTCATAGAGCAATCAAGCTTCACTGTCGACGGGGACGTTATAAATGTTACTGTATCGATAGGCGCTACTACAGGACAGGCGTATGATAACTCTGAGAGCATATTAAAGAGAGCCGATATGTTGATGTACCACAGCAAGAGCGCTGGATCGAACCGGATCTCGATGGAGTAAGAGATGAAAACCTATACCAAGCACTTGTGGTTCAATACACAGAAGAGAAGAGAGTTTATTAACATAACACAGAATATAGAAGAACTCGTAGAAATGAGCGGGGTCAAGGAAGGGTTGTGCCTCGTAAACGCCATGCATATAACAGCGAGTGTATTCATAAACGACGATGAACCGGGACTTCACGATGATTTCGAAAAATGGCTCGAGACCCTAGCCCCGCACGCGCCGGTATCGCAATACAGGCACAACCTGACAGGCGAAGATAATGGCGACGCGCATTTAAAGAGGACGGTAATGGGGCGTGAGGTCATAGTAGCCATAACGAAAGGAAGACTGGACTTCGGCCCATGGGAGCAGATCTTCTACGGAGAATTTGACGGACGCAGGAGAAAGAGAGTGCTCGTTAAAATAATAGGTGACTGAGCGATCGAAATGAATAGGAGACGAGGCTATGTTTAAGATTAAGAAATATCCCGTTAATATCGATCCCGATCATAAGCAATATGAAGAAGAAGAGATGACTTGAGTTGAATTCTAAGAGGATACCCGAGATAGTTGTTTCTGATAAAAAAGGGAATATATATAATATTCCCCATGTGGAGGGCTCCGGCATGAAAGGCGGATCTTTCTTCCGCCTGCGCCAGACAGATCTTATCAAGCTTCCGCACGGAAGCGAGCTCTTTATGCTTCCGGACAGGTTTGCTGTGGCCTATGACCCGGCCAGCGAGAGATTTACAGCCTTAGACGGTTTTTTCGCTGTAGCTGCTTTCATCTCACCAGGTTTTACGATCGAATATAATGCTTCTTATATTGAGGCAGGTAAGCCCAAGATGCTGCCGCTCTTTTCATATGGGGCAGTGGTCTTCTATAAAAGTGAATTCTACGTGGCCGCGACGAGGGTCGATAAGGAGAACCGCCAGGACCTCAGGTTTATGGATATCGGCAGGGCAAGAAGGAACGTAAAGAGATTGAGAAAGGTATTTCCGAAGAACAGATTGATAAGGCATCTTGAAGGATGCGCGTTTCTGTATGGCTGCCCCGCGGCTAAGAACTTTTTTTTAAATAGATACGAAGCGCCGTTGCCGACTTCACCATACTGCAACGCCGGGTGCATAGGCTGTATCTCTTACCAACCGCGCAAGGGCTGCTTGGCCACTCAACCCAGGATAAAGTTCACACCTACAGCCGAAGAGATAGCCCAGACGGCCCTCTACCACATGGAGAATGTAAAGGACCCGGTAGTAAGTTTTGGCCAGGGGTGCGAGGGGGAGCCGCTTTTGGCGCACAAGGTTATAGAGAAGGCCATCAGGCTCATAAGGGGCCGCCGAGGTAAGGGTATGATAAACATGAATACAAACGCGAGTTTGCCGGAAGCCATATCAACTCTTTTCGATGCCGGTCTCGATAGCATAAGAGTGAGCTTAAATAGCGCGAGAAGGCTTTATTATGAGAGATATTATAAACCGAGGGGATATGGTTTTAATGATGTTAAAAGGTCTATAAGGAACGCCAAGAAGAGGGGCGGTTTTGTATCAATAAATTATCTCGTAAGCCCGGGTTTTACAGATACCAAAGATGAGCTTCGCGCGCTTAAGGGGCTTATAAGAAGAGAGAATATAGACATGATCCAGTGGAGAAATCTCAACTTTGACCCGTTGAGATA
>JAZFTF010000011.1:0-2007 GCA_036446495.1 Candidatus Omnitrophota bacterium
ACGCTGTACAGGCAGAGATAGATAAGATAGAGAAGATCTCCGGTGGAGAGAAGAACCTCGATGAAGCCTATAAGAAGCTGTACAGCAGGTATGCGGACCTGGAGGAGAGACTGACGAAAGAGACCGGTTCTGTATTAAGTATCCTCTCGATCGAGGCGGATAGGATGAATATAGAGGTTTTAATGATAAAGCCGGAGAAGGCTAAGCCTAGCAAGATACCCATTAAGGTTAAGGATAAGTCGGTAATCGAGATGTCTATAGCCATGAATCTAAGATGTGATTATATAACTTTTGGGGAGTATCTTAGAGTCTTGCCTGAGAAGTTGTGCTCTCTTGTAAAGATAAACAAGATCAGCATGGCTGACTCTATAGAAAAAGAAGGTTCTGTAGATATATGGCTCAATATTACTTTGTATATGCTTAAATGAGATCGAGGCTCTGATGGATAAGAAGCGCGGCGAATTGATAATGGTAGCGGTCCTGGTCTTTATATTACTGGCCTTATCTATCAACGCATACAGTAAATATATGAAGCGCGCTTCGAAGGCCGCACCTGTACTGCAAGGACTCATAGCTGATGAGACAATGCCCGTTGTGGTAAAAACCTCTAAAGCCCAAGCTGTGAAGAAGCTTACATGGGGAAGGGATCCTTTCAGACTGCTAAAGACTAAGGCCAAGGCCAACACGCGTGATCTTATATTGAACGGCGTAATATGGGACCAAGATAATCCATACGCCATAATAAACGGCGAGGTAGTCGTCTCTGGAGATTATATAGAAAGCAACCTGGTAGTCTACATAGGCAAGAGAGGCGTTATATTAGATAGCGGCTCAGAGCAGTTTGAACTCAAAGTATGGGAATAGCCCTCCTAAAAGTTTTACCGTAACCCCCTTGACTTGATGAATACTACTATGTTAATATAAGACGCTAATATAACCCCAAAGCACAATTATGAAAGAAAATAGATTCTATATAGCGCTGATCACGGCAGTAGTCTTGTCCGGGATAGTCTTTTTTGCCGCGAGCAGGGTGGCATCTGATAAGACAGACCACACAGGCGAGATGTCTAATGAGATCGAGCAGAAGATACTCTCATTTGAATTGGCTAATTATGCCGATAACGGGATAAAGAAGTGGATGCTTAAGGGCGACTCCGCCGATATACTGGCTGAGGTTGTTAATTTAAGCAATATACATATGGTTACATACGATGAGCCTAAGATCAGCCTTACGGCGCTGTTAGGCAGCTACGACAAGAAGAACAGAGAGGTATCACTTTATAAAGAGGTGGTGGTATTGACCTCGGACGGAGCCATGCTCACTACCGATTACCTTAAATGGGATGGCAAGACCGATACCATAACTACCGACGAGCCTGTCAGGATGGTAAAGGGCGATGTAGTCGCCAACGGGGTAGGGGCCCTGGCGATGCCCCAGATGAAGAAGATAATACTCGATAAAGACATAATCGTCGAACTGACAACGAAGGTCATCAATGATATGGAGCCGAATTTTGGCAGTGAAGGACCTTTAGGATCAAATACAAAGAAGCCTGCCAAAGTCACGATCACATGTAACGGCCCTCTGGTGATAGATTATGAGAAGAATATAGCCATCTTCGAGGATAATGTCATTGTCGACGACAAGAGGGGAAAGATATATTCCGACAGGATGGAGGCCTTCATGGATCCCGTCACCAAGAATATCTTCAAGGTCGTGGCTGAAGGCAGGGTGAGGGTCGTGCGGGGGCAAGACTCAACCTATAGCGAGAAGGCCATATATACAACTGCGGACCAAAAGATCATTCTCGTAGGAAGGCCCAGGATATATATAAGCCCTCCTGATGAGATAGAAAAGATCAAGAGCGGCTTCGGAGGCATATAGAAGATGCACTTACTCCAGACAGAAGGATTGGTCAAATCGTACACCGGCAGAAGGGTAGTGGACAAGGTGGCAATAAATGTCAAGCGCGGTGAGATAGTGGGGCTTCTTGGTCCCAACGGAGC
>JAZFTF010000012.1:0-2924 GCA_036446495.1 Candidatus Omnitrophota bacterium
CGGTCTTAAGGACAAGCAGGAGAATGTAATAGTTATAGGTGCCACCAATGCCGCGGAAGGCGTCCTTGACGCGGCACTCCTAAGGCCCGGACGTTTCGACAGGAAAGTATATATAGATATTCCCACCGTAGAAGGCAGGGAGAAGCTATTTGCTCATTATCTGGCCAAGGTCAAACATGATCCAAGTATAGACATAGGGCGCCTGGCAAGAAAGGCTATACACAAGACCCCGGCTGATATAGAGAATATCATAAAGGAAGCGGCGTTGATAACTACTCGGAACAAAAAAGAGATCGTAACGATGGATGAGATAAGCGAAGCCATTGAAAGGATAGACATGGGCGCAAAGCGCCACAGGAAGATGACACCACGCGAGCGTGAGATGACCGCATACCATGAATCAGGCCATCTTCTTATCATCTATAGGCTACATCCTACTAAAGAGGTTTTTAAGGCTTCTATAATATCGAGAAAAGAGTCGTTGGGCGTCGTTCATACCTCTTATCGAGAGGAAGAATTCACGATAAGTAAAGAGGAGTTTATGGCTGATATAAAGATGGCGCTCGGAGGGTATGTGGCAGAAAAGCTGAAATACAACACGACGAGCAGCGGCGTGTCGAGTGATTTTAAAAAAGCGATGATTACAGCCCATTCCATGGTATGGAGGCTCGGCATGGGTTCAAGCGGCATGGTCGGGGACTATACGATTATCCCCAAAGAACAGCTATCGGAAGAAATAAGGACCAAGCTGAATGTCGACACTTCAAAGATATTGAATGACTGCATGGCGGACGCGGAAGAGCTGTTGAAGAAAGAAAAACATATTTTGGATAGATTTGTAAAAGAACTGCTCGAAAAAGAAGAGCTCGAATACGACGAGATAATAGAGATATTTAATGAGTATGAAACGACAGCCCCTAAGAAAAAAACTGACAAGTAGCATATTTACGGTCGCCACGGCCTTTTGTGTTCTTTCTCAAACGGGATGCGGCCCTACTTATCCTAGTGAGCTTCTGGATGATGCGATAATCCAGCTTTGCCGGGAGGAGTACAAGGTAGAGGTCAGTGTAAAGATAATAGGCAACACGATAGGGGTCTATATCCCCATAGAGAACCTATTCGATCCAACACTCAACATCTCTAAGGAGGCCGCAAAAAATATAAACGATGTTATATTGAGCGTCTCAAGGGTGACATTGAGCACTGATGCCGAGATCAACTTCTATATAGTCATAGCGCAGGACCCTATACTTCCTGAGATAGAAGTGATCCTGATCCGTTACGTCAATGACTTAAAGATGCTCCATTTCGAACAGATATCGAGGGGAGAATTTATCAAAAGGATGGTCATAGGAATAAAGCTTACCCCCCAAGCGCAGAAAGAGAAGGTCCTGCGCAACGTATTTGCCCGCCTCAATATAGAAGATGCCGACAAGCTGATAGCCGAGTATCTTGAGACGAGCAAGGTAACGTCGATAGGCGACATAGGGTATTGGCAGGATACGTTCTATATTAAGGATATCCAGATGGGGGAGTTTTTGGCGCTGCAGGTATCCGACAGGGTGAAGGCCGGATTTATGGCCGCGCCCGAGCTAAAAGAAAACTTCAAGCTCAATTTAATAAAAGGAGAGTTCTTGGAGGAAGGCGGAAAGGATTTTTTCAGGTTCAGTTTTAATGTGACCCCGGGGAAAGACAGGACGCTCTCCTCCGGTGAATATGTCGATGCCGACAGCATGGTTTGCGGCATGGCCCTAAAAGAAGCCGCCGATGTAATGCACGGATACAAGTTCAAGGATTTTTGGAATATAGAGATCATCAATACAAAAGACAACAAGGTAGTCTTCGCTGTCGAGGAAGAACTGGAGAGTCTTAGGAAGAACAAGATAAAGAAAGAGGAGCTTAGACAATGGTACAGATGAAACCGACGCGTGACGGCTTCGGGGAAGCTTTATTGGAATTAGGGGAGAAGAATAAGAGCGTAGTCTCTTTATGCGCCGATCTTACGGACTCTACGCGCGCGGGATGGTTCAGGGATAGATATCCGGACAGGTTCTTCTCATTCGGCATCTCAGAGCAGGACATGTACTCCGCCGCCGCGGGCCTGGCGCTTACCGGCAAGATCCCTTTTGCCGCTACATTCGGTCTCTTCGCGAGCGGAAGGGCGTGGGACCAAATAAGGATATCGATAGCCTATATGAACCTTAATGTAAAGATCATCGGCACGCATGGGGGCGTATCGGTCGGCGAGGACGGGGCGACCCACCAAGCGATAGAAGAGATAGGCCTTATGCGGATACTCCCCAACATGACCGTGATAGTGCCTTGCGACGCCCTTGAGGCACACAGGGCCACATTAAAGAGTGCCGAACACAAAGGGCCGGTCTATATAAGACTCGGACGAAGTTCCGCGCCCGTAGTTACCAAAGAGGAAGATGTTTTCGAGATAGGAAAGGCCATGACGCTCTGCACCGGAGAGGATCTTACTATTATAGCTTCAGGGTCCATGGTCATAGAGGCGATATCGGCACACGAAGAATTGGCGAAAAAGGGTATAAGCGCGCGCGTGATAAATCTCCATACGCCAAAACCTATAGATAGAGAGGCGATAGTAAAGGCCGCAAAAGAGACGGGGGCGATCGTTACCGCCGAAGAACATCTTTTACATTGCGGCATGGGCAGCGCTGTGAGCGAAGTGCTCTCGCAAGAGTACCCTGTCCCTGTAAAGATGGTCGGGATAAAGGACAGGTTCGGCGAATCGGGACCCCCGGCTCTCCTCTTTAAGAAATTTGGGCTGACAGCCGAGAATATCGTAAAGGTGTCGCAAGAGGTTCTTAAGCTTAAAGGATGATGTTCTACTACGCCCATAAAAGAATTTCATGGATGTTTTGGGCTTCGAAGAAACACTCTCCTTCGTCTGGAGTGCC
>JAZFTF010000013.1:0-7952 GCA_036446495.1 Candidatus Omnitrophota bacterium
TCTTTTAAGAAAGAGTTCATAATACTCGACTTGCCCACATTGGGCCTGCCGCAGATAACTGTCCTAACACCTTCTCTCAATACCGTTCCCCTATCGGCAGTCTTTATGAGCTCCTTTAATTCATATATTATATCGCATATCCTCTCTTTCAACCTGCAATCCGATAATATTTCAATATCCTCTTCAGGAAAATCTATAGAACCTTCCACATGGCTTGCAAGATCAACAAGCTCCCCCCTCAGGGACTTTACCTTCTTCGATAGCGCCCCTTCCAGCTGCCCCATCGCCGCACGCAGGCTAGCGTCGGTCTTCGCCTTTATGATATCGAGCACGGATTCGGCCTGGGCCAGGTCTATTCTACCGTTTAAGAACGCTCTCTTTGTGAACTCTCCGGGCTCGGCGAGTCTGGCACCTAAAGAGAGGACCAGCTCCAAGATCCTCTTTAGCGGCACCATCCCGCCATGGCAGTTTATCTCGACGGTATCTTCTTTGGTGTAGCTTCTAGGAGACCGCATGATCGTCACTATCACCTCATCGATCACTTCCCGGTTCTCTCCTGTATCGACTATATGGCCATAGTGTGTCGTATAGCTCTTTAACCTTGATGGGACCTTGCCCTCTTTAGATCTGAATATCTTATCGGCTATTGAAAACGAGCCTCTCCCGCTCATCCTGACTATGCCTATACCCCCTTCGCCTACCGGGGTGGAGACCGCTACTATAGTATCATTTAAGCTGCTTAAGTTCTTCACGTATTAAATTCTCCCTGATCTCTCCTACCAAATATAATGAACCCGCTACTAATATAACATCTTTTTTGTCTGCTTTGGCCAGGACAGATCGAAGCGCGTCTTTCGAGTCCGGAATGATCTCGACAGATCCATGATCTATGTACTCTTTTATGATCTCGGGATCCGCGGCTCTCGGCGTTCTCGCGCGCGTTAGAACAACTCTGCTTGTCTCGGCCGAAAGAACTTCACAGATGCCCTTTATATCTTTGTCCTTTGATATGCCGAGGATCAATGTAAACTTCTCGTCGCCAAAGCGCCTCTTCATCGCCTCTATCAAAGCCTTGGCGCTCGCCGTATTCTGCGCCCCGTCTAAGACTATAAACGGGTCTCTCTCTATGATCTCCATCCTGCCGGGCCAATTTGTCCTGGCTATCCCTATTCTTATACTATCTTCAGAGATAGATATACCGCTTTTACCGAGCGCCTCGACCGCGCCTATAGCAGTAGCGGCATTGACGACCTGGTGGCGCCCCAAAAGAGTCGTCTCCAACTCTCGATATTCTCTATGAACTGTCCTGACGTTAAATCGCTCTCGCTCTTTATCAAGCCCTATGCCATCTACCTTGATGTCGCGCCCTACGAGAGATAGCCCTACGCCTGTCCTGGAGCATCTGTCTTCTATTACATCAAGCGCCTCTTTATCTTGCGGGGCGGATATACAGATAGACCCCTTCTTTATAATACCTGCCTTTTCATAAGCTATCCTGCCGAGGGTATCCCCGAGTATATGCGCATGCTCGATACTTATGGGAGTTATTACGGAGACTATACTCTGCGCCGCGTTCGTGGCGTCGAGCCTTCCTCCGAGACCCGTCTCCATTACAGCGATATCTATCAGCATCTCTTTAAAATATAAGAAAGCCGCCGCGGTATAGACCTCAAAAAACGAAAGGCCCTGGTCTCTAAGCTTTTCAAAATGCGGACGAGAATCGGCTATGATCCGCGACAAAGTATCTTCGCCTATCATCTCACCGTCCACCCTTATCCTTTCACAAAAAGATATAAGATGGGGAGATGTATAAAGCCCCACGCGAAGGCCCTCCTCTTTCAGGATCGAGGCTATAAAAGCCGCTGTGGAGCCTTTCCCTTTTGTACCCGCTACATGAATGATCTTGAACATTTTTTGCGGGTCTTCGAGAGAGGACAAAAGACTTCTTGTCCTTTCGAGCTTAAAATCGCTGCGATAATCTTTGACTTGTGATTTCTCGTAGTCTATGAAGGAGTCCAGATATTTTACAACTTCTCTACACGTCATGCTCGTCTTGTAGCATGATTAGCGTATAGCGTATAGCGGATAGAAAAAAATCGATTCTTTTTTAAACTATACGCTATCCGCTCTACGCTAAACGCTAATTTAATGTTTAAAATGCCTGACCCCTGTAAATACCATGCCTATACCAAAAGAGTCGGCCGCTTTTATGACATCCTCGTCTTTTATAGAGCCCCCGGGCTGTATGATAGCAGTGATACCGGCCTTCGCGGCCATCTCTATACCGTCGGGCTTGGGGAAGAACGCGTCGCTGGCGAGCGTGGCGCCTTTAGACCTCTGACCGGCCTTTCTTGACGCTATGATGACAGAATCGACCCTCGACATCTGGCCGGCCCCTACACCTACGGTCTTTGTGCCCTGGCAAAATACTATGGAGTTTGACTTTACATGCTTACAAATATTCCATCCAAAGAGAAGCGATTCTGTTTGCTCTTTAGTCGGCTTTGTCTTTGTTACAATCTTTAAGGTACTGGCTTTTATCTTGGCTACGTCCCTATCCTGCACAAGAAGCCCTCCCACAACCTTCTTCATGTCCCTGTCAAACTTGTCGAATTGGGAATCGAAATTGGGAACCTCCATCAACCTCAGGTTCTTCTTCTTAGAGAATAACACCAGCGCCTCTTTTGAAAATTTAGGCGCTATTATGCACTCGACAAAATCGGCTTCCTTCATCACGGTCTCGGCGGTCTTCTCGTCCACAGTCTTATTGAAGCCAACGATACTGCCGAAGGCACTCACCCTGTCACAATCAAGCGCGTCAAGATAGGCCTGGCCCAGGTTTTTAGCGATAGCAGCGCCGCAGGGGTTTGTATGTTTGATGACGCTCGCGGCGGGTTTATCGAACCCCTTTACGATCTCTAAAGCCGCATCAAGGTCGATTATATTATTAAAAGAGAGCTCTTTTCCTTGCAGTTGTATAGCGTTCGAGACAGAAGGCTCAAGAATGCTCTCGTCTTTGTAAAACGCCGCCTTCTGATGCGGATTCTCGCCGTAACGCAGGCCCTGTGATTTTTTGAAGTTTGTTGTTATAATATCGGGGAAATCTTTTGAATCCTTCTTAAGTTGTCTCTTCAAATATTCATCTATCATGTTGTCATACTGAGATGTCTGTTCGAACACATCCATAGCCAGCCCTTCAAGCGTCTTGTCGCTCAAAATACCCTCGCTGGCCTTAAGCTCATCCAAAATATCTTTATATCTTTCTGAATTACATACGACCGCCACAGATCTGAAGTTCTTAGCCGCGGACCTTAGCATGGATGGGCCGCCTATATCTATGTTCTCTATCGCCTCTTCAAACTCCACACCGGGCTTTTCTATGGTCTTCTTGAAAGGATAGAGGTTGACGACCACCATATCGATAAGGTCTATCCCATGCTCCTTGACCTGTTCCATGTGGTCGTTCTTGTTTCTTAAGGCTAATAGCGCACCGTGGATCTTCGGATGCAGGGTCTTTACCCTTCCATCAAGCATCTCGGGAAAGCCGGTATAACTCGATACATCCTTTACCGGTATACCGAGCGCGGCTATCCTCTTTGCCGTCCCGCCAGTCGATAATATCTCCGCGCCTATTTGGTGGAGTCCCTTGGCGAATTCATCCAGGCCCTTCTTGTCAGATACGCTGATCAATACCCTCTTTATCTTCACCATGCTATCTCCTTCAATGAGACCATGATTTACGCGACCGTTAGGGAGCGTAAATCATATGGTCGAATTAAGCCCTTCGTAGCCTGACTTCCATGAACTTCTTAAACCCGGCGCAGGAGGGCCTTCCTTTATTTCTTGGCTTTACCCTGATTGACTACCGCCTCCATCGCCTTCTTGACCTCTTCGGGATCGCCAAGATAATAACTCTTCAGAGGTTTAAGCTCTTCGTCCAGCTCGTAGACGAGAGGCAGTCCTGTCGGGATGTTTAAACCCACTATATCTTCATCCGAGACATTGTCGAGATATTTTACAAGAGCCCTTAGGCTGTTGCCGTGGGCCGCTATTATCACTCTCTTTCCCGACTTTACTGCCGGGGCTATGGTCTCGCGCCAATATGGGAGGAATCTCGCCACGGTGTCTTTAAGGCACTCTGTTAAAGGAATGTCTTTTTTGTCGAGCTCTTTGTATCGCTGGTCTTTACCGGGGTTCCTGGTGTCTGACTCCTCCAGTACAGGCGGAGGAGTATCATAACTACGTCTCCAGATAAGCACTTGCTCCTCGCCGTATTTTGCAGCCGTCTCGGACTTGTTCAATCCCTGGAGAGCCCCGTAGTGGCGTTCGTTTAAGCGCCATGAATTATATACAGGTATCCACATGAGATCCATCTTGTCTAGGGTTATCCAAAGCGTCCGCACCGCCCTCTTAAGGACAGATGTATAGGCCAGGTCGAAGACAAATCCCTCTTTCTTCAAGACCTCTCCGGCCTTATCCGCCTCTTTTATACCCTTCTCGGATAGATCGACGTCGGTCCACCCTGTAAATATATTCTCTTTATTCCAAACACTCTCGCCATGCCGCAAAAGTACCAACTTCCTCATCATACGACTCCTTGTAATTTAGGGACATATTATATCATAAACAATATAATCTCGCAATCTCTACCTAGCTAGAAATAATAGTAACCGTTTTACTCGCTTACAACCTTCTTAGTTGTAAGCAGTTATGATAGTGACTATGCACACTTAGGGCCGTACATTAGGCGTACACAGCCGGTATTGTAACTTGTTGTGGTTATGCGTGTTGCGAGCGAGTGAAACGGTCACTGTAGGTGCTATTTGGAATGACGGCGTCGGCGGGCAAGGAGGAGCAGGTCCTTTATCTCATCGGCGTTCTTGGCCTGAAGCCAATTCGAGTCGAAATCCTTACCCTCAGTGATCTGGGCTATCGAGGCGAGGACCCGCAGGTGAAAATTTCTCTCATCGCGCGTGCCGGCCAGGACAAAGACAGCGTAAACCGGCGGGAGTGCTTTTGAGAAGATTATCCCTTCCTTGCACCTTACCAGGAGCAGTTCGAACTTCTTCTTTCCCTCTATTATTATATGCGGGATAGCCAGGCCCGGCCGAAGCGCGGTACTCGTCTCCTTCTCGCGCTTCAACATTATCTCCAACAATCTTTCCTGATCCATATCTAACCTGCCGGATAGCCTATTTGCCGCTATCCGCAAAAATCCCTGAAGAGCAATAGGCCCCGCGATATCCAGAACCTCGCATTTATCGATAAGCTTGTCGAACCTATCCTCTATAATGTCGTCGCGCTCTCTCAATATGTCCTTGAGTTCGTTCTCCAGCGTGTATGTCGTAAGCTCTTTATTGGTTATCCTCTCTATCACATGTATCAGCGCGAACTCCTTCTTCACGGTCTTACGCGCGTAAATAAAATACCATGAAAGGGCCGATCCCGCAAAGATCCCGACGATAATATATACCTGGATACCCATCTCAAACAGCAGAAATACGCTAGTCGCGACCCCCGTTATCTGCATCCACGGATATAACGGCGAGCGAAATTTGGGCTTATAATTCTGTATCTTCGATTCGCGCATGATGACCACGGCTATATTCGCCAGCATAAAGAGCATGATAAGGAATGTGGAAGCGACTTTTACAAGAAGCTCGAGATCAAAAATCACTACCGCAGCTATCATGAATAATCCTGTCATGAGGATAGAGAAGTGCGGCGTACCGAACCTCTTGCTTACCTTGGATAAAAAGACGGGAAGGATCCTGTCTCTTGCCATAGCCACAGGGTATCTGGAAGCCGACATGATCCCGGCGTTAGCCGTCGATGTAAAAGCCAGTATCGCGCCGAGGGCCATGACGCCGCTGCCTAAAGACCCCATAAATATATGCGCGCCGTCCGATATCGGCCTTAAAGATTGACTAAACTTGTCCGCTTCGAGTACCCCTGTTGTGACAAAAACAACAAGGGCGTAGAAAAGCCCTGCCACTATAATTGATAATATCATCCCTAAAGGTATGTTCCTGCCCGGGTTCTTAACCTCTTCTGCAACACTGGCTATCTTTGTAAGCCCGCCATAAGATATAAAGATAAATCCCGCAGTCGCGAAGACACTTAGGGACCCTAGCGGAGCAAACGGAACAAACCTGGTGATCACTACTGATGGAAAGCCATGAAATATATAGAACAAAAGTGTGCCCAAGAGCCCAAAGACGAGAAAACGCTGGAATATGCTGGCCTCTTTTACCCCCAGTATGTTAAGTAAGATAAATAAGACACAGAAGAATATCGCTATGACCGTTATGGGGATATTGGTAATAAGAGACGTGTAGGCGCTCATTCCTATAAGAGCAAAGGCGCTCTTAAGGCTAAGCGAGAACCAGCTCGCAATGCCTCCTATCGTCCCTATCGCAAAACCCATACTCCTGGTTATAAAGAAATAGTCCCCTCCGGCGCGAGGCATCGCTGTCGTAAGCTCCGCCTTGCTGAACATCGCGGGAACGGCGAGAAGGCTCGCTATAAGGTAAGAGACAAAAAGTGAAGGGCCTGTCTTGGAAAACGCCAGTCCCGGCAGGATAAAGAGCCCGGAACTTATCATCGATCCGGAGGCTATGCAAAACACATCTACAAGTCCAAGATCTCTTTTTAGTTTCTCTTTCACAAATCCGTCTTTCGAATAAAAAAGATACGAGGCAGCCCTATCCGCACTTAGAATAACCGCAAGCCCGGCAGACCTGGCAGCCTTCTATGTGCCGCAACGCCCCACCGCAGTCCGGACATACTCCAACTACGGTCCCGAGCTTTAAAACGTTCTTTCCGGCGTAATTATCAAAAGCCATGCTGTTATCTGTTCCATCAACCCCGGCTTTGGCTTCTGTCTTTTTTTCGCAGAGGCATTTCTCTATGACCCTAGCTATGGCGTCTGAGCATGAGAATATCCTGCCGCCCTTCTCCCAGCTCGGAGAGGGGCATCTTATCCCTCTTAGCTGATCGGCTATCACCTTTACATCTACGCCTGAGCGAAATGCCAAAGAAACGAGCCTGCCTATGGCCTCTAGCTGGCTCGCGGCACAGCCTCCGGCCTTTCCCATCTGCATGAAGACCTCAAATGGATGTAAATCCTCGTCTTCATTTATGGTGACATAGAGGTTTCCGCAGCCGGTACCCACTTTTGTAGTAGTACCTTTTACTACCGTAGGCCTCGGCTTGGGGACTATGCTATTTGAAAGGATCCCTTCTTTTGATCGCGCGGTCTTCTGGTCGGGCTTGGCCTCTCCCACATTCAATACCTGTTCATCGCGAGACTTGTCTCTATATATTGTAACGCCTTTACATCCGAGTCTGTAGGATAGCGCGTAAGCCTTCCTTATATCGGATATCTTCGCCTCCTGGGGAAAGTTTATTGTCTTAGATACCGCGTTGTCCGTATACTTCTGGAACGCAGCCTGTATCCTTATGTGCCATTCCGGAGAGATGTCGTGGGATGTGATAAAACATTTCTTGATATTTTCGGGGACATCCTCGAGTTCCTGTATGCTGCCTGTCTGCGCCACCTTCTTCATAAGATCTTCCGAATAAAAGAGCCACTCCTTGGCGATCTTTTTAAACTCGTCGTTGACCTCAGGGAGCCTGTCTTTATCCATGACCTCTTTATAATAGACGAGCGCGAAGAGCGGCTCTACGCCGCTGGAAACACTGGCTATAATAGAGAGCGTACCGGTGGGAGCGATCGTAGTAAGAGTGGCATTCCTCAATCTCGGCTGCCCGGGGGCGTTGTATATGCTCTTCTTAAAATTCGGGAAGACACCCCTGTCTTTCGCGAGCACGACCGAAGCCTTCTCAGCCTCGTCTTTTATATACTTCATTATCTTCTCGGCTATCGCGATGGCGTCTTCCGAATTATATGATATACTTAATTTAATGAGCATATCGGCAAAACCCATCAC
>JAZFTF010000014.1:0-2550 GCA_036446495.1 Candidatus Omnitrophota bacterium
GAGAAGCCGCAGGTTGAGATGTGATATCTCTTTACTGAAGAGAGTATGGGCGTTTTGGCGTATCTGTAATCGAGCATTGTGATTATCATAAGATTGATTATGACCGAGCCTATAAGGCCTCCTAGGCCTAGGTCGGGCGCGTTTAGCTTTGTTACGGTGGCGATAGATGTCCAAACTTCAGGAAAAGAGGTTATCGCGGCTAGTACGAGTACACCCATAAGCCCTTCGGAGAACTTTCCTGTTTTTACGATCTCCTGAGCGGCCTTCGAGAGTTTAAGGCCGAATATTACGATAAGCGATGCGCACACGATAAGCTTGATCCATAGGATTGACATCTTTATCTTCCACCCTCTTGTTCTAATTTCACCCGTGCTTTTTTAAAGAAGGGCTCAGCGAACTTTGTGTGCCAGGTCCTCTGTTCGAACGGTCTCGACTCTATTAATTTCAAGAAATTACAGAACGCTTCGTGGTAGGACCCGTAGATATGGAAACTGTCGGAGATATCCACGTACCTTCCTACGGAAATCTCTCTCTGCATCTTTTCAGAGAGTTTCTGCGCGAGTGTTTTTTGAAGGTCGGTCAAGGCGAACATGTTCATAAAGCTGGCTTTGTAAGCGTCCCGTGATCTCCAATGTGTATTCATATCGAGGCACATCTTTTTATCTGCGGTCTTTATGATCCTGCACCATATCCTCTGCAGGCATGGGGGGTCGTCGGTAAAAGGATCGAGCTTGGCATTCCATGTGATCGCCTGGCCCCTCCTGGAGTATGGAACTTCAGACAGCTTGGATATTATATAATTTATCTGGTTAACGACTTCGTTCTCTATCTCGTACTCAAAGAGCCTTTTGTGATAGGTGTAGGTCCACTTGCCCTCCTCTGGATTTATCCAATGGTCGTGCACGCCCAAGACGACCTCTTGTCTATAGATCTCCAGGTCTTCCAGGCCCCCGGGGAAGGCCCTGTGTATTCTCGGCTCGCTCATTGGGTCGTCCACAGCTATCATCATGGTGCAGTCTTTACTTAGAGGCTCACCTTCTTTGTCATATTCGGTCTTTATGTCTACACCGTTGCGCCAGAGTTCCAGGACAGCTTTCTCCCAGGCCTCAGGTATGGTCTTTCCTCGAACCAGCAGAGCCGGAATGCCGCTATTCATAATTTGATTATCTCTCCTTTGATGGTATCATTTATCTCTAATATGCCGTAAGAGCTCTGCCGGGTAAATATCGTATCGGTAGGACTTCCGGGATTGAAGAAAAGCACACCTTTCTTTACCACGTTTATCGGCGAATGAGAATGGCCGAATACGATTGCGTCCACGCCTTTAAACTCCTTACCCACTCTCTCGATCAATCCGAAAGGCGGGCCGAAGCCGTGCATAAGGCCTATCTTAAATTTACCCGCTTTCACGATCTTCTTTACCGGTAGGCTGTCCTGGAGCTCCAGGTCATCCATGTTGCCATAGACCGCTCTTATCGGGGCGATCTCCTTTAGGGTCTTCAATACTTCCGATGAAGTTATGTCACCCGCGTGGAGTATCAGGTCGACCTTTTTAAAGTCTTCCCGCAATTTTTCCGGAAGCTCTGAGGCTGTACGCGGCATGTGTGTGTCTGATACTACACCTATTCTCATCTTGTCTTCTTTGCCTCTTTTTTGTATTTAAAGTCGACTATCATGTCGTTGCCGTAATGGGCCATTATCTGATTGAGTGTTTCAATGCTCCAGATGGAGATCTTCTCTTCTTTAGCTAATAGGTGCGCGTTTATCTCTATCCCTGAGATTGCGATCAGAATCTTTTCCTGGACTGGGAGCTTGAGAGCTTTACGTCTATCTGCGAAGTCTATTATATCAAGGTCTTTCAATTCGTCATGGTTAGCGGAGACTATCCAGGCCTTCTTGTTTGCTTTAGCCAATATGTACGGATCGCCGTTGTCGAAACGCATTATGGCTATAGATGAGAACGCAGGCAGCTTATACTCTTTATCGAGAATAGTGATGGTCTCGGAATCGAAGCGCTTAAACAATGCTGCGACCCGCGATAGTATGTCTTTGCTCTCCTCGTTCGTGAATGCGTCAATAAGGTATTTCATCTCACCGTGGAATATCCTTATTCTATCGGGCAGGTAACTTATGATGGCCGATCTCTTTTTTTGGTATACGAACCTGAGCCAAAAACCGAACATCTTGTCGATGAACTTATAGAACGACCCGTTCTTGTATAGGATGTTCATCTCTATAAGATCGCTCATATATTTCGAAACATCTCCTGTCCGCTTCTTGACGGCCTTGGATATTTCTTTTAGCCTGTATGAGCCGTTCGCAATCGAAATAAGTATGGATATATATACCTCGGAAGATTTCTTCTGCTTTAATGTCTCCAACGAGCTGTTCAAGTACTGGAATATGCAGCCTTTGGAGTTGAAGAGTGTCTTTACAAGGGCGTCTATCAGCACTTCCTGGTTTACTCTCTTAAAGGTCATGGATGATACCACGTCTCTTACCGCCTGGCTTATGGTGTCCAGATAGAAAGGATTGCCCTCCGTAAGAGAT
>JAZFTF010000015.1:0-6476 GCA_036446495.1 Candidatus Omnitrophota bacterium
TAAGCCTCCGCCCTGAGCTCTTGAGAGGGCTATAGGATGGGAATCACAAGGTCTTCCCAAGCGAACCGTCCCTATAGCCATAGCTTACGGTTTATCGTAGCGCTCACCGCACTAGTGGTGGTCTTTCATCTGTTTGTCGAGGCCGCTGCCGCAGTGCCGGAACAGCCCAGTCATGTTTATATAGAGGGAAGGGAGCTGATAGTCGAAAGACGACTCGAAGACGGAAGCTTAACCGATGCCGAATCTTATGTTATACATGGCATTACATGGACCCCTGCCACCAGAGCTCCAAAAGACGGTCCAAATCCGCTCAATCCGTCAGAGGCTGTTCCATACGGCTTTTTTATTGACTGGGCCAATCGCGACCCTCAGGGGAATGTTTTATTTGTTCATTGGCTTCGTGCTGAGCACCAGCGCCACTATCGCGTAGATGTTCCATTGATGAAGATGATGAATGTAAACACAGTACGTCTCTATATAGATTTTGGCGACAACCCCGATACCTACAAGGAGATCCTGGATGTCTTTTATCGCAACGATATAATGGTGATCATGATGGTTGCGTCTTCAAAGAATGATATCGATGCGAGAAGATACGAAAATATAGTCAATATATGCAAAGGACATCCGGCGATCCTTATGTGGAACATCGGGAACGAATGGAACCTTGATTATAATAAATATTGGGGCTACGAGACGGTTGAGGAGGCGGCGCGGGCGACAAATAGTGTAGCAGAGAAGATAAAGAAACTAGATGGGGCTCACCCGGTTGCTTCCTGCCTCGGCGACAGGTTTATGGATGATGAACCGTCTAACACGATAAAAGATGTTGTGGATATGTGCGCGGATGTGGATATATGGGGCTTGAATATATATCGTGGGAAGAGTTTCCGCAATCTCTTTCTGCAGTGGAGCGCGATAACAGATAAGCCGATGTACCTGAGCGAATTCGGCATAGACTCTTTCAAGACTACGGCCTATACGAAAGCTGATGGTGCAAGAGTCGCTTTTTGCAAAGGATCACAGGACCGTGATACACAGGCGGAATACGATCTCTCTCTTTGGAGTGAGATAGGAGATAATCTGTCAGCATACGATCCCGAGAAGGTCTGCGTAGGAGGTACGATCCACTCATTTAATGATTGTTTGTGGAAAGTCGGGTGTTACCACGCCAGCCTTGGTGGTCTTATAGATTATGATGATCCGGTAGAAGGCGTCTCCTACAAAACCTATAATAATGAAGGTTTCTATCTGCCCGATGGCGCCCAAGACGGCATCTTAAACGAAGAGCACTTTGGTGTAATGGATGCTGATCGCAATCCAAAGAAGGCCTTCTTGGTGTTAAGAGACCTGTATGAAGTAATGCACAATAAGCAGGCAAGGGGCAAGAGGATCAAAAACGTGGGCCGCCTCCATGCGATCCCAAGCCAGGATTAAAGGATTTCGGCGGGCTTTGCGAAGAGATAACCTTGTTTGTTTTAGACACCCAACCTACGGAGTGCTTTATATTCTTCTTCAAATGCGAAGGCGATGCCAACCTTTTATTTATCGTGATTTTAAGGCATCAATGGCGTGCGCGTTATCCGATGTAGAGAGTATGATCTTGGTGGGGCATCCTTTGCTGCAGGTGGTCGCGTATAGATAATTGATGTTGATCTCGCTCTGCGCTAATATCTCAGAAATGTTCTTAAGCGCCCCCGGATTGTTCTCAAGCTCTACTATGAGTATGCCATTCTCACTTATCTTGTAGCCGTGCTCATCCAGGGCTTCAATAGCAGTGTAATTGTTATCCGTTACAAAGACTAATTCAGCGGCTTCTCCTACAGGGGTCGCGATACCGGAGATGGCTTGGATATTGACCCCGTGATTTACCAAAAACGAGGTTACCTTTGCCAGGACGCCTACCTCATTTAATACACTGATCGCTATCTCTGTCCCCTTAGTTATTTTTTTTATCACCATTGTCCTCCTGAGGTATATAAAGGTTGATTTGACATTATGAGTATATATCAAAAATCAGGAAAATCCAAAAGATTTCTTAAGTTATTTATGGACAAAAACCGCAGAGACGGATTGTAAATCTGAACCATCAAGTGTATAATAATACCATGCATAACCTGATGATAATAGACGGCTATAATGTGATCCATAAGATCCCGGCGTTATTGTCCAGATTGGACAAGAGCTTAGAAGGCGCGCGGATGGCACTAGCCGATCTAGTCTTTGATTGGAAGAGAATAGCCCGTTATAAAGGCAAGGTTTGCGTTGTCTTTGACGTAAGAGGCGAAGGGTCCGAGGGAGACGCGTATTTCGAGGCCCGTGGCATAAGATGTATCTACGCGAATGACGCAGATGGCCGAATAATACGCCTTATTCAAGAGAACGGCAGCAGCGCCGGTATCTTGGTCATATCGGCTGATAATAGAGTGCGGAATCACTGCAAGGCCTATAGCGCCGGTATTGAAGACCCGCAATTTCTCATAAAAAGGTCCAAAAGAAAAAGAGAGAGCGGGCCCGAGAGAGAGCTAGATGAGGATGCGATCAATAGTGTAAACAGGGATCTAAGGAAAGCATGGGACATATGAAGCAAACAAAAAAAAACAGTCTGGCAAAAATGGATAATATCAAGAGAGATCTTGGCGAACAACCCATCACCAAGATAATTGCCAAGCATAAATTAAAGCCGAATGATATTGTATCGGCTTCAACCGAGCAGATCACGCACAAGATGATATCCCGCGCTGTTAAAGGCAGAAGGCTGACGCCCAATGTGCAGCGTAAGGTCCTGGACGCGCTAAACGATCTTACGGGTAAGAGTTATTCACATAGAGACCTTTTCAACTACTAACTGTATATCCGGAAGTATCTGAGTTGCAATTGACAGTGTTTAATGATAAAATCAACTGCTATCTATATTACAAATAGATCAAAATATCAGGTGTAATACGATGAATAAGATCACAATAGAGAATGGAAGCACCAAGGTCAGTCTGGATATAAATGCTATAGACAATCCCGCCACAAAAGAGATCAACAGATCACTACCTATAGAGTCTAAAGTCAGTATATGGGGAGATGAGATCTATTTCGATATAGGCATTCACGCTCCTGAAGAAGGTGCCACTCTCGATGTAGACGTAGGCGATATCGCTTACTGGGCGCAGGGGCAGTGCCTATGCATATTCTTTGGCAGGACGCCTGCCAGCGATACGGACAAACCTGTACCGGCAAGCGGGGTAGTCATAGTGGGCAAGGCAAATGTGGATCCTGATATCCTGCGCAAGGTCAAGTGTGGTTCCAAAGTAAAGGTGGAGTAGTCATCAACAATAATAGATATAGTCTCCTGGAAGAGATAGTTAACAGTATCACGCATGGTATCGGCTTCTTTTTAAGTGTGGCTGGGATCACCGTCCTTATTGTGCTGGGGAGCATCAGGGGGGATGCTTGGCGCGTGGTGAGTTTCAGCGTGTATGGGGTGACGCTTATTGTATTATATGCCGCTTCTACGCTCTACCATAGCTTGCACGCGACCCGGGCTCGGGACGCATTGAGGGTAATAGACCATTCAGCAATATATCTATTGATCGCGGGTTCTTATACGCCTTTTGCCCTTGTGTCGCTAAGGGGGCCGTGGGGCTGGTCGATCTTTGGGGTCACTTGGGGGCTCGCCCTGGCAGGTATAGCTGTTAAGATATTCTTTATGAAAAAGTCACTTGTAATATCCACTGCAATATACCTGGCGATGGGTTGGCTGTCGATAATCGCTATACGGCCTATTATCGAGAGCCTTCCGGCGAAAGGCCTCGCGTGGCTCTTGGCCGGAGGGGCGTGTTATACTATAGGCGCGATATTTCATTTCCTTAAGAAGACCCCTTTCATGCATGCTGTCTGGCATCTATTCGTAATGGCGGGGAGTATCTGCCATTATTTTGCCGTATTATTTTATGTCTTACCGATGTGAACCCCGCACCAGCCCCGCGCAGCGGGGCTGGTGCGCGGATAGGAGAGAATGTAAATATGTTTAAATTGACGCGGCCATTGGTTGTATTGGATCTTGAGACTACAGGGACATGGATAGAGAAAGATAGGATCGTTGAGATCGGGATGATCAAGTACCATCCGGATGGCACGGTAGAGGAGTATGCGCGGCGGATAAACCCCGGCATGCATATACCTGAAGGCGTGATCAGGATCCATGGAATAACCGACGATGATGTAAAAGATAAACCGTCCTTTAAAGAGATAGCAAAAGAGACGATCTCTTTCATGGATGGGTGCGACCTGGCCGGTTTTAATGTGGAGCGATTCGATCTTCCCATCCTTGAGAGAGAGTTTCATGGCGCGGGCATAAGGCTGGATTGGCAGCAGAGGAATATTTATGACGCCCAGAGGATATATCACTATCACGAAAGAAGGGATCTTAAGGCGGCATATAAATTCTACTGCGCAAAAGAGCTGGAATCCGCCCACTCGGCCCTGGATGACGCCAGGGCGACCATGGAGATCTTAAGCACCCAGGTGGTAAAATACGCCGGCGAGGGCAAAGAGATAGAGTCGTTGCAGGCCTTCAGAGAAGAGACGAGCGGCAAATATTTCGATAAGGACAGGAAGTTCGGATGGTGGAACGGCGAACTCTACCCGACATTCGGGAAGCACCGGTACAAGAGTGGCTTAAAGGAGCTTGCTCAAAAAGAACGTCCATATCTGGAGTGGATATTGGGAAGTGATTTCAGTGACAAAATAAAGACCCTTATACGGAACGCTCTTAAAGGAGAGTTTCCAAAAGGTCCAAGTTGAGGCACGGGCAATGCCGAGGGAGAGGATCACAAGAAGGCAGAAGAACATGTCCAGGCTGCTAAGAGAGAAGAGGCAGTCGCACAAAAGCAGGCTTGACGCAGGTAAAAAACATGGAGCCCCACGGTTTCACAGTCGTGATGCCTTTTTCTTCGGGGTTTTGACGTGGGGCGGAACCCCGCACCACCCCGAGTAGCGGGGCTGGTGCGCGGGTAAGTAGAGAAGGGCTCTAAATAGATTGCCCGCACGTGTTGGGGCGGAGAAAGGCTAAGGAGGAGTGGGATGAGAAAGATTTTTGTTTTTTTACTGTCGGTATTGATCTTGGTGAATGTATATGGATGCGCGGCACTCGTTGTGGGGGCTATAGGAGGGGCAGGAACCGCTATCTGGCTTTCAGGCAAGACAATCCAGGATCTCGATCATCCGCGCGATAAAGTGGCGGATGCCGCGAGATCTGCGCTAAAGACCCTCAATCTACACATTGATAAGGATACCAAGGCAAAAGATGTGACGCAGATAATGAGCAGGTATACAGATGATAGCACCATATGGATAGATATAAGGCCCATTTCAAAGAATAGATCCACTATAGAGATACGCGTAGGGACAGGAAACAAAGATGCTTCACGCAAATTGCTGGAAGCTACAGAGAATTTTTTATAAGCCGCGCCTTATACTTGGCTGTTACTTAAGCAGAGGGGTTTGATATGGGTAAAATTATTATCGGAGAAAAGGCGAGATTGACCGATTCCATAGATTATCAGGAAGGGTCTGTCGTCAGCAAAGAAGTCATAAGGAAGGACGCGGGTACAATAACGTTATTTGCTTTTGACCAGGGACAGGGCTTGAGCGAGCACACGGCTCCTTTCGATGCCTTTGTATACATCATTGACGGAAGGGCCCGGATCATGATCTCCGGGACGGAGCACATAATGGAAGCCGGCGAGGCGATAGTGATGCCCGCGAACAAGCCGCATTCTTTGAGCGCAATAAAGCGCTTCAAGATGTTGTTGGCGATGGTAAAGAAATAGTATCGCGGAAGGCTGTATGAATATCCTTTTTTCAATGGTTGTAGTTTTTTCAATAGTAGCGATAATGTACCTGCTTATTAGCGCATTAGGTTTAAAAGATATTCTGCCGAAGGCCGTAAACAGGATCTTGGCGAGGCTATCCGCTACCATATTGGTGACGGCGATTCCTTTGGCACTATACGACATGTCTGAAGTAGCGTTTTTTGGCAAGGTTGCCACCTTTGTCTTTACCTTAGGTTTGATCTTTACAGTAAAAGAACCTGTTTACGGTAAGGCCGTAAGGGAATATAGAAAGAGATTCGGTAAGGCGGCTTCTGAGCGCGAGTGGATATGCAAGCAATGCGGCGAGCTGAACGTGCATATCATTACAACATGCATAAGATGCGGCAAGACGAACCCCGAGAAAGAACCCACGGCCGAAGAGTCATGGGAATGCAAGAGATGCAGCAGGAAGAATTTTTTAACGGATAAGAACTGTGCCAGGTGCGGCCGCGCGAAAGATGGCGATAGATACACGTACTAGGCTAATATCCAGATCACAGGTATTAAAGGGATAGAGTACCCGCAAAGATCTAAGTGAGGGTTTTTAAGTGAAGCTCATTATGGGAAGATCGAAAAGAGCTTCTGATAAGGAGGAGTAATGGAGAAGGT
>JAZFTF010000016.1:0-3504 GCA_036446495.1 Candidatus Omnitrophota bacterium
CATGGGGTACATTATCTTATTTATAGCTTCCACAAATCTCTCGCCATTTACTACCGGCGCTGGTGAGTACGCGCCCATACCTCCTGTATTAGGCCCTTTATCGTGATCGAATATCCTCTTATGGTCCTGGCTCGATGCCAAGGGTGCCAGATCTTCACCGTCTGATATAGCTATTATAGAGACCTCTTCTCCCTGGATACACTCCTCTATGACCACTTTATTCCCGGAATCTCCGAAGGCCCTCTTGACCATGATCTCTTCTATTGCCTTCTTGGCCTCTTGTTGGGTCGCGCAGACGAATACGCCTTTGCCTGCCGCGAGCCCGTCGGCCTTTATGACTATAGGCGCACCTTTTTTCCTTATAAAACTAAGGGCCGCGTCTTTATTATCAAATACTTCAAAATCCGCGGTAGGGACCCCAAACTCCCGCATAAGTTCTTTAGCGAAGACTTTGCTGCCTTCAAGCCGGGCCGTGCGGCTGTCGGGACCAAATATGCGAAGCCCCTCTTTCTTGAATTCATCGACTATGCCATTAACGAGCGGCGTTTCAGGTCCGACGACCGTAAGGTCTATCTTCTCTCTCCTCGCGAAATCTTGCAACGCTTTTATATTCTCGGGGTTTATATCTACAGTCTTGGCAAGCGACTCTATGCCGCCGTTGCCGGGAGCTGAGAAGATCTCTTTTACGCGCCTCGACCGGGCGATCTTCCATACAAGCGCGTGCTCTCTGCCTCCTGACCCAATGACCAAGACCTTCATATAACAACTTTCCTATCGCCGTTTGTGACCTCTCCCATGATCGCGGACTTAAGACCAAATCTCTTTATGATCTTCTGCGCCTTTTTTGCATGCTCTCTCTTAAGCACCAAGACCAATCCGATACCCATATTGAATGTAAGATACATATTCCTTTTATCTAAACCGGATCTCTCTTGTATGATATTGAAGATATCGGGAACCTTCCAGGAGTGGGGACTCAATACAACAGAGCAGCCTCTGGGGAGTATGCGTGAGATATTATCATAAAATCCACCGCCGGTAATATGAGCTATCCCGTTAATATTTACTTTGTCCAAGAGAGCAAGGACCGGCTTCACATAGATGATAGTCGGCTTCAAGAGGGCCTTTTTATATTTGCCTTTAATATCGCCTTTTGAGAAGACCTTTCTTATGAGAGAATACCCGTTTGAGTGCGGCCCGCTCGACTCTATTCCTAATACTACGTCACCTACGCGTATCTTGGTACCATCTATGATCTTTGACCTATCGACTACGCCTATGGCGAACCCCGCCATGTCATAATCTTCGTCTTTGTAGAGCCCGGGCAGTTCCGCCGTCTCGCCGCCTATCAAGCTGCACTGCGCTTCCTTGCACCCATTCAATATACCCTTCATCACCTGGAACGTCTTCTCAAGATCGAGCCTGCCCGTTGCGAAGTAGTCTAAGAAAAAAAGGGGCTTGGCACCGCAAGCTATGATATCGTTTACACACATACCAACAAGGTCTATCCCGATGGTATCATGTTTTCCAGCGATCCCGGCCACTATAAGCTTCGTCCCAACTCCGTCTGTGGAAGATGCCAGGACAGGCTCCTTCATCCCTTTGAACTTCGCCGAAAAGAGGCCGCTGAACCCGCCGATCGAGCCTATTACCCCCTGCTTGGCAAAGTTCTTGTTCATCTGCTTTAGAGAGCGGACGAATTTATTGGCCTTGTCTATATCGACCCCTGCCTCTTTGTATGTTATCATCTTATCTAACCTATGGTCCTCTTCAATACTTCCTGATACGCCTCCTCTATGCCTCCGAGGTCGCGCCTGAATCTATCCTTGTCCAATTTCTTCTTCGTACCCTTCTCCCAGAACCGGCATGTATCCGGCGATATCTCATCTCCCAGGAGTACCTTATCTTTGTGCCTTCCAAACTCAAGCTTGAAATCGATGAGATCTATATCCCTCTTCGCGAAGAAGTCTTTAATTATAATGTTTATCTCAAAGGAGCGCTGGGAGATTATGCGCAGCTCATTATCGCTGGCGAGTCCTAATGTTTTTATATGGTATTCATTTATGAGCGGGTCATGGAGCGGGTCGCTCTTATAATGATATTCCAGCACCGGCTCTTTAAGGACAATCCCCTCTTCCATCCCCAGAAATTTCGCCATGCCTCCGGCGACGACATTTCTTATAGTAACCTCTATAAGGAGTATCTCCAAGCGCTTTATCAGCATCTCTCTGTCGTTTAATAGCTTTACAAAATGCGTCTCGATGCCCTTAGATTCCAAGAGCTCGAATAGCTTGGCCGATACCTTGTTATTGACTACGCCCTTGCCGACTATCGTGCCCCTTTTTGTAGCGTCGAATGCCGTGGCGTCATCCTTGAACTCCTGGATATAGAGATCTTTGTCGTCTGTCTCGAAAACTTTTTTCGCTTTGCCTTCGTAGATAAGTTTTCCCTTTTTCATGCCCTTTTCCTTTCTATTATATTCCCACTTTTTTAAAGATCTCACTTACGTACGCCGTGTGATAATCCAGATCGAAGCAAGCATCTATCTCTTCTTTTGTAAGATGTTTCCTTAAGCGCTTATCGTTCTCCAGCGTCATCTTGAACAAGAAGCCGTCTCTTTGCGAGATCATGGCGCAGTTCTGGACTATGTTATACGCGTCGAGTCTCGTCAAGCCCTTGTTGATAAGCTCAAGAAGTACCCTCTGTGAGAATATAACGCCGCGGGTAATCTCCAGATTCTCTTTCATAACATCTTCGCGCACGACAAGCTTTTCGATTATGCCGGTGAATTTCACGAGCATATAATCCATAAGGATCGTGCTGTCGGGGACTATGACCCTCTCAACGGATGAGTGGGATATATCCCTTTCGTGCCAAAGGGCGATATTCTCTATGGCCGCCATTGCATTGCCTCTAAGGACCCTGGCGAGCCCTGTGATCCTCTCGCATGTAATAGGGTTCTTTTTATGAGGCATGGCACTCGAGCCTTTCTGCGTAGGGGAGAAGTACTCTTCGACCTCCCCTACCTCGGTCCTCTGAAGATGGCGGATCTCTGTGGAGAATTTTTCTAGGGATGCCCCTATAATGGCTATCGCTGTCAAATACTGAGCGTGCCTATCCCTCTGAAGAACCTGTGTAGATATATTTGCCGCCTTTAGGCCGAGCTTCTTGCACGCGTATCTCTCGACAGCGGGGCTGACATTGGCGTATGTACCCACGGCCCCCGAGATCTTCCCTACGTTTATTATCTCTTTCGCCTCCTCCATCCTCTTTAGGTTGCGCTGCATCTCGTCATAGAAGAGCGCCATCTTGAGACCAAACGTGGTCGGTTCAGCGTGGATACCGTGCGAGCGGCCGATCATGACGGTCTTCTTGAATCGACGCGCCTTGTCCCGTAACGCTTTTAAGAGAAGCTTTATGTCGCTTAAGATTATATCGGCCGCCTCCTTCATCATTATGGAAAGCGCTGTATCAAGGACATCGCTTGAGGTCATGCCCATGTGG
>JAZFTF010000017.1:0-4793 GCA_036446495.1 Candidatus Omnitrophota bacterium
GCCCATATGCTATTTTGAGGCCGGGTTCCTTTCAGGGATCTTAGAGAAGACACTGAGGAAGAAGATAGATCTAGAAGAGACGAAGTGCAGGGCCATGAACCAGCCCTACTGCCAGTTTGAGCTCTACAAGCCGAAGAAAGATGGATCTACGCGCAGCTCGATCCCTGTCTTTCCGGCCGATATGTATTCAGAAGAAAATATAAGGCTTCTTACGACGCTTGCTTCACACGCCATAACCGCCATAGAAAATGCCCTCATTTTCGAGAAGACGAAGAGGCAGGCCGTTATAGACGGGTTGACCCAGATCTACAACCATAGATATTTTCAGCAGACTATAAAGATAGAGGTAAAGCGCGCCGAGAGGCACCAGATGCCTCTGTCGCTTATTATGATGGATATAGACAATTTCAAGAAATTCAATGACACACATGGCCATCCAAAGGGCGACGACGTCTTAAAAGAGATCGCCGGGATGCTTGTTCAGAATGTAAGGGGCATAGACATAGTAGCCAGGTACGGTGGGGATGAGATGGTCATAGTGCTCCCACAGACTGATGTGGAAGGCGTTGTGGTCGTCGCCAACAGGATCAAGAAGAGGATGACGAGACTGGATATCTTGAGACGGTCGAAGACGAAGCTCTCTCTAAGCCAGGGCGTTGCCACTTACAGCTATGACAAGAAGAAGCCCATAACCGCGGACAGGATTATCCTCAAAGCCGATAAGGCGTTATTCGCCGCGAAGAAGAAGGGAAGAAATAAGATAGAGTTCGTAAAGGTATAGATATTATGGGCGCAAAGATCGATATATCAGACAGATTAAAGAAGCTCCCCCCTTATTTATTCGTGGAGATAGATAGAGAGAAGAGACAGAAGATAGAAGAGGGCAGGGATATAATAGACCTAGGTATAGGGGATCCTGATCAGCCTACCCCTGATTTTATCATAAAGGCCTTAAACGAGGCTGTAAAAGACCCATCGACGCATCACTATGCTCTGGATAGCGGAATGATGGAGTTCAGGGTGGCTATAGCGCAGTGGTATAAGAAAAGATTCGGGGTTCTTCTCGATCCGGAGGCGGAGATACTGCCTCTTATAGGTTCTAAGGATGGTATCGCCCATATACCTTTCGCCTTTTTGAATACTGGCGATGTGGTATTGTCCCCAAATCCCGGTTACCCTCCTTACAGGAATGCCGCGATCATAGCGGGTGGCGATGTTTATGACATGCCATTACTTGAGGAGAACTCTTTTCTTCCGAAGCTTGATTCAATTGGAAAAGAGGTTTTATCTAAAGCAAAGCTTATGTTCTTGAATTACCCAAATAACCCCACCGGGGCCGTATGCGATAAGGCCTTTTATAAAAAGGCTGTTGATTTCGCTACCAAGAACAATATAATTCTATGCAGCGATGCCGCTTATACAGAGCTTTCTTACGATGGTTATATACCCTCAAGCGTCCTGGAAATTGAAGGCGCGAAGGATATTGCCGTAGAGTTTCATTCGCTTTCCAAGACATTCAATATGACCGGCTGGCGTATAGGGATGGCCTGTGGTAACAGAGACGTGATAAAGGGGCTGGCAAAGGTAAAGTCCAACGTAGACTCCGGTATATTTAACGCTATTCAGCGCGCTGGAATAGTAGCGCTTGACCGGACCAATGAGGTAACGGATAAATTTAAGAAGATATACCAGGAGAGGCGCGACATATTGGTGGATGGATTAAGGTCAATAGGATGGGAAGTCGAAAAACCAAAGGCGACCTTTTATATATGGGCAAAGAACCTCTCAAAGAGAGATTCGACGTCGATGAGTAAATTGATATTAAACGAAGCGGATATAGTAGTGACACCGGGCTCGGGATTTGGCAAGTACGGAGAGGGTTATGTCAGGATGGCCCTGACCGTTCCCAGGGAGAGGCTAAAAGTGGCTGTAGACAGGATAAAGAAGATAATATGATAACGATTGTTGCGGTTAGCGGTTTTCGGTTAGCGGTTAGCGCAAACCGTATACCGCATACCGCGAATCGCTGCAAGAGTTAGCACGAGAGGTAATATGGCGGAAGCCTATATAGGTATTGGATCAAACCTGGGCGACAGAAGTGGCTGTATAGAGAGCGCCATAGGCCTTCTTAAGAAGTCCGATAAAATAACAGTGGATAAGGTTTCAGCCCTCTATGAGACGGATCCGGTAGGTGGCCCGCCTCAAGGCAAGTTCTTAAACGGCGCCATAAAGATAACAACTGATCTATCGTGCCGCGAACTTTTGAATAGGCTGATGGATATAGAGGAGACCCTTGGACGTAAGAGGGAGGGAGTCAATACCCCCCGCACCATAGATCTAGATATACTTACTTACGGCGATCTGCGTATAGAAGAACCGGATCTTATAGTTCCGCATCCCCGCATGAATGAGAGGGAGTTTGTAATGCGCCCTTTAGGCGATTTGATGGATAGATAAGATGAAGGTATTCAGGACCATCCAGGGTATAAAGAGGCATATAGATAAGAAGAAGGCCTCGAAGGCTTCAATAGGGTTCGTCCCGACTATGGGCTATATTCACAAGGGGCATCTTAGCCTTATTAAAGCGGCAAGGCGACAGAATGATATAGTCGTCATGAGCATTTTTGTCAACCCCGCTCAATTTGGGCCCAAGGAAGACTACATGAGATACCCGAGAGATCTTAGGCGGGATGAGAAGCTGGCAAAGGCTGAGGGGGCAGACGCGATATTCTACCCCTCTGTAGAGATGATGTATCCGCGAGGATATAGAACTTATGTAGATGTCAAAGATATAACCGATAAGCTCTGTGGTGAATCGCGGCCGGGCCACTTCAGGGGAGTGGCAACGGTGGTTGCAAAGCTCTTTAATATAGTCTCGCCCGACAGGGCGTATTTTGGGCAGAAGGATGCCCAGCAGGTTATAGTGATAAAGAGGATGGTGAAAGACCTTAATATGGATATCCATATAATGGCGATGCCTACCATAAGGGAGCGGGATGGGCTGGCCATGAGTTCCAGGAATGTCTACCTATCTAAAAGAGAGAGGCAGGACGCCCTTGTTCTGCATGAATCATTAGATCTGGCTAAAGATATGATAGGCAGCGGAGTGCGCGATGCCAAAAAAGTAAAATCGAGCATGGAGAAGCTGATAAATTCCAAAGAGACGGCGCGCGTAGATTATATCTCAATCTCGGATATAACGGACTTAAGAGAGGTTAGGTCGGTAGGGAAAGATGCATTGATCGCGCTTGCGGCTAGAATAGGAAAGACAAGATTGATAGATAATATCGTTATAGGAAAGTGGTAAACCAAAATATTTAAATCCGAAATTCAACTATCAGTTATCAGCGCTCAAGCAAACTATCCTTTTTTTTAGCTGAAAGCTGAAGACTGAGAGCTGAAGGCTGACAGCTGATACTTATTTCGAATTTAACGTTAATAAAATACATTATACAGAAAGGGAGTAAAGAATGTCGTCGATAAGAATAATTACGGACAAATGCGTAGGTTGTAAGCTCTGTGTAAAGGAGTGCCCGTTTGCCGCCATTGAGATAAAAGATAAGAAGGCCGTGATAGACCTTGATATTTGCACACTCTGCGGGGCATGTGTCTCTTCATGTAAATTCGAGGCCATAGAGCTCAAGAAGATGGCGGCCCCCACCAAAGATCTGACCTCATACAAGGATGTCTGGGTATTTTGTGAACAGAAAAAGGGCAAGGTTCAGAGTATCTCCTGGGAGCTTCTGGGAGAAGGCAAGAAGCTTGCCGATAAGTTGAATACAGACTTATGCGGGGTCCTCATAGGAGACAATATAGAGGAAGGCGCGCAAGAGGTTATATATCGCGGGGCGAAGAAAGTCTATCTCGTGGACGCGCCCGAACTCGGCTATTACCTTGACGAACCATATACAAATGTATTGGTGGAGCTTATAAAAGAACACAAACCAGAGGTCTTTTTATGCGGGGCGACCATAATAGGGAGGAGCCTTATCTCCCGCGTTGCTGTCAAGATAGACGCCGGGCTTACGGCCGACTGCACGGGACTTGATATAGATGAAAAAGATAAGATACTTCTCCAAACACGCCCTGCTTTCGGCGGGAATATCATGGCTACCATTATTACCCCTAATCACAGGCCCCAAATGGCGACGGTCAGGCATAAGGTAATGAAAGAGGCCACAGTGGATAAGGCGCGCAAGGGAGAGATAATAAAGAAGGAGTACCATAAGGAGCTCTTTAAATCCAATACGCGTATATTGGATGTCGTCAAGGAGTTGGAATCTACCGTGAACCTGGCAGAAGCCGATATCATTGTATCCGGAGGCCGAGGTATAGGCGGCCCCGAGAATTTTAAGATCGTAAGGGATCTAGCCGAAACGCTCGGTGGAGCCGTAGGCGCGTCGCGCTCAGCGGTAGACGCGGACTGGATCTCCTATTCTCACCAGGTGGGGCAGACCGGAAAGACCGTATGCCCCAAGATATATATCGCCTGTGGCATAAGCGGACAGATACAGCATCTGATCGGGATGCAGTCGGCCGATATCATCATAGCCATAAATAAAGATCCCGACGCCCCGATCTTTAACGTAGCCACATATGGCATGATAGGCGATCTGTTCGATATAGTCCCGGCCATGACGAAACGCTTCAGCGAAATTCTCAAAAAATAGGTCCTGCCAAAAACCACAATAGCCCTTGACAATGTCCAAGAAAACGAGTATAATTGGGTTAAGATATAGTTTGTATATGTTTGAAGATGTTTAAAGATGTTTAAAGATGTTTAAAGATGTTTA
>JAZFTF010000018.1:0-3548 GCA_036446495.1 Candidatus Omnitrophota bacterium
ATGAGAACATGCCTCTTAAACGCTTTAAGCAATTGACCCCTTCCGCTTCGTAAAGATGGATGATCACCTCTGTATCGCTCTTAGTCTTAAAGCGATAGCCTTTTCCTATAAGCTCTTGGCGCAATTCGGGAAAATTATAGACCTCGCCGTTATAGACTATCCAAATATTCTCGTTCTCGTTCGCCATGGGCTGATGTCCGCCCTCGAGATCGATGATGCTCAACCTCTTGTGCCCCAGGCCGACCTTGAGCTTTGTAGCCGGGTTCTTTTCCGCTGATAAATAGACCCCTTCATCGTCAGGGCCACGATGGGTGAGTGTCCGGGCCATGCCGAGGACCATATCCTCGCTTATCCGGCTATCTTTAAAACTCGCTATTCCCGCTATGCCACACATCTCTTTTACCTTGGATTTTTAAGATAGACCATCAATATAGATATCGCAGCGGGCGTGACGCCCGATATGCGCGACGCCTGGCCCACTGAAACCGGCTTGAACCTCTCAAATTTCTCTTTCATCTCGTTCGACAAGCCTCTTATTGAATAGAAATCCATATCTTTGGGTATCTTTATCTTCTCTATCCTCTTGAACTTCTCTATATCTCTTGCCTGGCGTTCTATAAAACCTCTATATTTTATCTCTACTTCTATCTCGGAGATCTCATTTCTATGGAGCTTCCCGTTCGAGCCGGCTAGTTCGGTCAATCTTTCATAAGATATCTCTGATCTCTTTAAAAGCTGCTCCAATGAATATGGCTCGCTTATAGGGCTCGACGCCCAGCTCTCTAATTTCGCATTCACATCGGATGTGACCTCTAGTTTTGTCTGCTTAAGCCGCCTTAAGCCCTCCTGTATCCTCTCCCCTTTTTTTCGTACGAGGTCATAATCCGAGTCTTTTAAGAGCCCGAGGTCATGACCTATCTTGCTCAAGCGCAGGTCGGCGTTATCCTCTCTTAAAACCAATCTATATTCAGCCCTCGAAGTAAACATCCTGTAGGGCTCATCGGTCCCTTTTGTGACAAGGTCATCTATCAGGACCCCTATATAAGCTTGTGAACGATCGAGGATGAGAGGTTCTCTTTGGCTTATCTTTAAAGAGGCGTTTATCCCTGCCATGAGCCCCTGGGCGGCTGCTTCTTCATAACCGGTAGTACCGTTTATCTGGCCGGCAAAGTATAGGCCCTCTATAAGATCCGTCTCTAGTGTAGGTTTAAGCTGTACGGGGTTGCAAAAATCATATTCTATACCGTACCCCATCTTCTCTATCTTCGCATTCTCAAGCCCCTTTATGCTGTGCACTAAAGCCTCTTGGACGTCCTCCGGCAGACTCGTCGATATGCCGTTGGGGTAGTACCTATCTGTCGCGATGCCTTCGGGCTCAAGAAAGATATGGTGTGAATCCCTGTCTCCAAAACGTACTATCTTATCCTCTATAGAAGGACAATATCTTACGCCGGTCGATCTGATGATGCCGGAGTATAGCGGTGATCGGTCGAGCGAGTCTCTTATGATATTGTGCGTCTCTATGTTCGTATGGGTTATATAACAAGGTACCTGCGGCCGCGTTATCCGCTCTGTCCTGAATGAAAAAGGCTTTGGGTCGGGGTCGCCGTCTTGCACGCGAAGCCCGGAAAAGTCTATAGTCTTTCCGTCTATGCGTGGGGTCGTTCCGGTCTTAAGGCGCGACACATCAAACCCGAGCTCTCTAAGGCACCCGGATAATCCTGCCGAGGCCTCATCCCCCATACGGCCTCCGGGAAAATGCTTAAGTCCTATATGTATAAGGCCGTTCATAAAGGTCCCGGGCGTCAGTATGACCGTCTTCGCCTCTATCTCCTCTCCTGATGGCAGTCTTACGCCGCGAACCTGGCTTCCTTTGACCATGAGCCGTTCGACACTTGCTTCCCTCAACTCCAGGCTGGGCATGCACTTTACGAGATCCTGCATATAGCTCTCGTACATATACATATCTACTTGTGCGCGGGATGACCTGACCGCCGGCCCTTTCTTGGTATTTAAAAGCCGGAATTGTATGCCGCAGGCGTCTGTGGCCCTTCCCATCTCGCCTCCAAGCGCGTCGAGCTCTTTTACAAGCTGTGCCTTGCCGAGGCCTCCGATGGCCGGGTTGCATGACATCACCCCTATAGAATCAAGGCGCATCGTAACCAAGAGGGTCTTTCGCCCCATCCTGGCCGCGGCAAGAGACGCCTCAATTCCCGCATGGCCTCCTCCAACTACGATTACCTCATACATCTTTCTTCACCCTGAGTCCGGAAAGGCTGGCTAATAGTATAGATACCGACGCTAAGAGCTCCATAGACTCTTCTACAACGGCCTTGTGCGGGAAACCTACGAGATTATCTTCGTCAATGAACATGGCGGGGGCTAATAAGGCAAATGTGAGCAATAAAAAGAAGAACGGCTCCCACTTGATGTTATGAGCAAAGAACGCGCCTATCTCTCTTCTCTTGTTTATGATAAGCCTTACAATAAAATACACGGCAGATGCACAGATCGTCGCGGAACCGATGATGATCGAGATCGATCTTGCATCCGTTATCCCTATAGAAAAGATATAGTCCCTTATATGTTTTATCGCGCTTATTCCTATAGCTAGTAGATCGTGCAGTCCATCGAACCCGACCCCAACTACCTCGTACTTTTCCAGGCCCAGGTATGGTATCCCCCAGCTAAGTTCATCACCGATAAATACTACAAGGATAGTAGAGAGTAGCAGCCAAAACCTGCAATCCTTCTTCTCGAACAGGCTCTTGAAAAAAAGATATAGTGAAAATATAAGGGCTATCGCGAATATTATCGTCGTGAGGTTCTCGAACAGATTATCTTCATCATATAGGATATCAGCAAAACCGGGATCTATCGCCAGTACGGCGCAGCCTGTCAAGACCACTATTAACGCGCATATCAAGAATATTTTCTTCATCTTCCCACTATCATCTTTATAGAGACAAGAAACATAACGCCTCCAAATAGGCGCTTAAGCAGAACAGGCGGGACATTCTGGACCATGTGGGCCCCAAGCAACCCGCCTCCTACGAATCCCAGGCACGCGAGCGCGGCTATCTGGAGCTTTACATTGCCCGCGTGGTAGTACCGAAGCGCCGCCAGTAACGTAATAGGTAGGGCCAGCGCGGCAAGAGCCGTACCCTGCGCCTGGTGCTGGGTCATGCCCAATAAATATACAAAGACCGGCACCATCACTATGCCGCCTCCCAGGCCAAAGAAACCACCGACTAAGCCGGCAAAAATACCTATAGAGAAATAGATTAGAATTTGCATCTCGCTCTCCCATATTAACGCTTGACTCGGTTAGCGATATACGGTATTCGGTTAGCGCAAACCGCCAACCAAAAACCGCTAATCGCAGCAACTTGTTGTCGCATCATTTCCTTATTATAATTGATAATAATTATACCGCCCGAAGAATGCCCAGTCAACCGGGAACTACCCGCGCGGTCAATAGCCGTCGGTCAGGTTTTCTATTCGCTGGCCGGTAGGGGTGTCAACGTGTAAGAGCGTTCTTTCCTGTC
>JAZFTF010000019.1:0-6268 GCA_036446495.1 Candidatus Omnitrophota bacterium
CCGGGCAGGTGCAGCGCCCGCATTAAGAAGGGTGAAAAAAGAATGGCTATAGAACCTATTGCAAGGCCGGCAATAAGGGTAGTCGCGAAGGAAGTGAATATGGCGCTCGAAAATCGCCCTTTATCGCCTGAGGTAAACAACTTTGACGTGACCGACACGGTCCCCACGTTTACGGCGGTAGCTACAACGGTAAAGACAAAATAGAGATGAAAAACAAAACCGTAGGCCGCCTGGACCTCTTTGCCGACCTTTCCCGCTATAAAGACATCTGTCAGGCCTATCAAAAATTGGAAGAAGAGGATCACCGTCATCGGCCAGCAGACCGACCAACTCTCGCTTACAATGACCTTCAGGTCCCTTCTCTTCAGAATATTCATCATAACTTTTATTTTTACTGGTCGTGGTTGGGGAAGGCTACATCTGCGAAGCCATAAATTCAGACATGACGACTATATCTTCTGTGCAGAAGATAAGCTCGATACTCTTATCGAAAAGGATATTTACGGACGGGCCAAATTCATCGTCGGCGCGCCATATCTCTATAAGGACCGGGACATTGTCGAAAACGTCTATCACCACGCTTACGTCGGCCAATTCTGACTTAGTCGCTTCGAAGCGCACTACAAGATCATTTAGCGCGTCAGGGTTTTCACCGTACTTCTTCTCTATGCGCTTTATAACGCGCTTCTTAAATACAGGATAGTACCCTTGCCCCCCCACAAGCTCCTGGAACCCTATCCACTCGCCTTTTACCGGCGGTAACCCCCTTATCCTCTCTTTTAGATAATGGAGTATTAGGATGCTGGTAAAAGGTTCGGCTGGTATGTTACAGGACGTGGATAGGACTTTCTTATTCGCCAGGTCAACCTCATATATGTCAGAAATGAATTTGACAGACAATTTCTTCTCCTGCGTCAAGCTTTCCAGGTCTCTCCACGCCTTGGTGATAGCCACGCCGTATTCCATCGGATCTTCTCCTAATTTATTATCTCTTTTAACCGGCTTATATCGTCAATAATAAAGTCCGGCTCGGCCTTTACTATACTCTCTCTACTTCCAATGCCATAAGTGACCGCGCATGTCAATACACCTGCGTCTTTACCGGACATTATATCAAGGTCCATGTCACCCACGATTATGGCCCTCTCCTTCGATATGCCGAGTTTATTTAGCACCTTCAAGATCGGACACCCTGAAGGCTTTCTGCATGAATGATCTTCTCCGCCCAATACATCTTTGAAGTGATGTATAAGACCCAGCCTCTCCAGCATTATAGAGGCAGACGTGCCTAAGCGGTTGGATATGATGATCATCTTTTTTGACTTGAAGTGATCGAGGGTCTCTCTTACGTGCGGGTACGGAACGGAATTATCCAGAAGGTGTTTTTGATAATACTCTACGTAGAACCTGTAGGCCTCCTCATATCTATCTTCCCTGCCTTCCCCCAGAGACTTCAACAAAAGATGCTCTATCCCTTCACCGATAAAGCTTACGATGGTGTCAAAATCTCTCGAGCCGAGATCCAGCCTCTCAAGAACGTAGTTTACCGAATTTACTATATCGAGCCTCGAATCCACAAGCGTTCCATCGAAGTCGAATATGATAAGATCCACTTCTCTCATATTTTATGTATGTCCAGCCCTAGGCCTTTCCGGCAATCTTGCCTGCCATGGTGAATCCCCCTTTACACCGCCTCTATATCTTTGATCTCGGGCACTTCTTTTCTAAGAAGTTTGCCTATACCCATTTTGAGGGTCATCTGGCTCATCGGACACGACCCGCACGCCCCTGTAAGTTTCACTTTTACGATACCATCATCTGTGACATCTATGAGCTCGACATCGCCTCCATCGGCCCTAAGCATAGGCCTCGCCTTCTCAAGCGCCGCTTCTACCTTCTCTTTAAGCTCCATTATATCCCTCCCTTGTTAACTCATGATTCGGTTTGCGGTGTGCGGTTTGCGCACATTACGCTAACCGAAAACCAGCTAACCTCAAACCGCAAAAAATCACTATCATCTCAGTTTCTATTGACTCCCCTTGACCGTTGCAGGCGGGACAAAGACCCTTGCAGCAAGCTGGCTGTCTATGACAAGGAGGCCATTGCCGTCTTTCCCTATTAGCTTTAACTTCTGCAGTATCTCGGCCGCGTTCGCCTCTTCTTCCACCTGCTCTGTAACGAACCACTGCAAAAATGTATCTGTTGCGTGATCCTTCTCTTTTCTGGCGTGGTCGACCAGGCCATTTATCCTCTTTGTGACCATCTTCTCATGCTCGAGCGTCTTAGCGAAAAGATCCTGCGCGGATTTAAAGCCCTGCGGCGGTTTCTCTATCTCATCGAGCGCCACCCTCGCGCCCTGCTGGACGACATAATTGTAAAACTTCTCCGCGTGAGAGAGCTCCTCCTTGACTTGAATATTAAACCAGTTTGCCACACCGTTTAAGCCTATGCTCGAAGCATAGGAGGCCATGCCCAGGTATAGATATGCAGAATAGATCTCTTTGTTTATCTGGACATTAATATTATCTACCATCTTCTTCGTAAGCATAAATATCTCCCATGTTAACGCTTGATTTGGTTTGCGGTGTGCGGTATTCGGTTAGCGCAAACCGCAAAACGTAAACCGTAAACCGCAACAATTGTTACCATATCATCTCCTTTATCTTATCCTTTACAGGTATATCCTCTGCGCAAGTTCTCTTCCCGTAGGGGTAAGAAAGACCTTATCTATTATCTTGCGTACCTTCTCTTTGTCTTTTACGTCTACTTCGTCTCTTAGGTTGACGAGTGAGTCGGCATCGTAGAGAACTTTAAAGTTCTGCGTATCGATCCTTCCGGGCGAGTGGTGATGGGCTATTATATTACAGATCTCGTCCAAATCTTCTATCTTGAAACCTTCCTTCAGGAGTATCTTCTTCGCGATCTGTGGCCCTTCTTTCTCCTGGTCTTTACCCGATGCTGATCCATACTTCTCCTCGGCCGCTTTTATGCCCACGTCATGGAGAATACTCGCCGGGATCACTATATGCCAGTCCGCTTTTTCGAACTTCAGTATCTCTTCGGCGAACCCCAGCACATTCTTGGCGTGCCTTATCCTCTTCGCGTCTTGCCCGAAATGCCCCTCCATCTCTTCTATGAGTTTCTGCTTCAAGCTGATGATCTTGTTCTGCATATACTTGCTGTAGATATCGCCCCCAACGCAATCCTTGGCATACTTGCACCAGTCCAGACAGCTCTGCCCTCCAAGGCGTATCGAACTCTTTTTACACTTGGGACACTCAGCCTTGGCCTCGTCTGTCCAGATCTCTATCTCGGCCCCGCAGTAGTTGCAGTTCATATACTCAGGGTGGGGCTGGCTAAAACTCTGCGATCCGGGACATTTGAAGATCATTACAACCTCTCTCCTTTAACGCTTATGGTTACCTCCTCAAATGGGATATTCTTGCCGGATCCCGAGATGGCGTCTTTTAAGACCCCGATCATCCCAAAGCAGCAAGGGACCTCCATGTGAGCATACGTTATAGACTTTACTGCGTTCTGCTTTAATATCTGGCTAAGTTTCTCTTTATAGAGTGCTGTGTCGTCGAGCTTCGGGCACCCGACAAGAAGGACCTTCCCGGCCAATAGATCCTTGTGAAAATCGGGATAGGCAAAAGGGACACAGTCGGCCGCTATCAATATATCGGCGCCATCCAGATAAGGCGCGAACGGCGGCACGAGATTGATCTGTATGGGCCAGTTGCCGAGCTCGGAAGGCGTCGTCTCTCCTGAGGATGCGCTCTTTGATGTGCTCTTTGATGTGCTCTTTGTCCTCTTTGCAAGCTCCATCATCTTTGTTCCCGGGCACGCGTGGCCATGCGCTCCGTGGCCGGCCTTCTCTCCAAAGTCCGGGCATTCTATCTTATTTTCTTTGAGAAAACCCATAGCTTCGTCCAGGAGCTTCGTTTCTCCGTGTTCTTTTAAATGCACTAGATGTGCCTTTATCACGTTCTTGCCCTGCTTTACTATATTCTCCATTACCTTGAACTCGCTGTACGCTTCGGCCTCCCTCTCCTCTATGGAGATAGCCCCTTCAGGGCATTCTCCTATGCATGCGCCAAGGCCGTCACAGAAGAGGTCGCTTATAAGCCTCGCCTTATCGTCTATTATCTGGATCGCCCCTTCCGGACAGTTGGGTACACATAGGCCGCATCCCGTGCATTTATCCTCGTCTATCTTTATTATCTTTCTCTTGGCCATCTCGATCTGCCTCCTTAAGCGACCGCCCCTACGGCCAGCATGCTATCTATATCCTTTTGCGGCGTCGATATTGGTTTTATGCCGAATTTATCCACCAAAACTTTCAACACATTCGGCGATAGAAAAGCGGGTATGGACGGCCCCAAGCGTATATTCTTGACTCCCAAGTACAGGAGGGCTAACAGCACGCAAACCGCCTTCTGTTCATACCAGCCGATTGCGTATGAGATCGGCAGGTCGTTTATATCTTCAACGCCAAACACCTCTTTGAGCTTTAGCGCTATGACCACGATGGAATAACAGTCGTTGCACTGGCCGGTGTCTACTAACCTTGGTATCCCGCCTATATCGCCAAGGTCGAGTGAGTTATAACGGTACTTAGCGCATCCGGCTGTAAGTATCACCGTATTATTTGGAAGCTTCTTCGCGACTTCTGTAAAGTACTCTCTCTCCTTGTGCCTTCCGTCGCATCCGGCCATCACGACAAACCTCTTTATCGCGCCTTTCTTTATGGCATCGACCAGTTTGTCTGCGACGCTAAACAGGGTAGTATGAGAAAAACCTATAGTAAGGTCCTTGCCCTTGGTCTCTTCTAATCCCCCAAGTGAAAGCGCTTTCTCTATAACACGAGAAAGATCCTTAGGCCTCCCGCTTGCCCTATCAGGGATATGTTCTACCCCGGGCCAGGCCACTAGGCCTGTCGTGAAGATCCTATCTTTGTAGGAATCCTTAGGTCCTTGAATGCAGTTTGTCGTCATCACTATGGCCCCATTGAAGGCGTCAAACTCCTTCTGCTGGTTATACCACGACGAGCCGTAGTTGCCGATAAAATGCTTATATTTTTTAAAGTAAGGATAAGCGTTCGCCGGCAGCATCTCACCGTGTGTATAGACATTAACACCTTTATCCTTGGTCTGATCCAGTATCTCCTCGAGGTCCAAGAGATCGTGGCCACTCACCAGTATGGCCGGCCCATCCTTTGTTCCTGTGGATACTTGAGTGATCTCGGGTGCCCCGTATTTCGTAGTATTGGCTTCATCCAGAAGTTTCATCGCGTATACGCCATTCTCCCCGGCCTTCAACACAAGGGCTACGAGGTCATCAGCTCCAAGCGAATCGTCCAGCGTAGCCGCAAGGGCCTCCTCTATGAAGGCCAGTATATCATTATTCTCCTTACCTAATATATAGGCGTGATCCGCGTAAGCCGCTACCCCTTTAAGGCCGTAGATCAAAAGCTCCCTGAGAGAGCGGACGTCTTCGTTCTCCTGGGACAGGACCCCTACTCCTCTTCCTTTTGCCAGGTATGCATCGATACTTTTATCGGAATACCATGTAGCCGCATCCGGAAGGTTCTTTGTCCATTCCTTGCCATCGTTGGCCTTTTTGTACGCCTCTAAAAAAGCGCTCTTTATCCGGTCCCTCAATTTAAGGGCCTTCTCTATCAGATCCGATATCTTATCAGGGTCAAAGTTAACATTGGTTACAGTAGTAAACAGCCCCTCGGCTACAAAGAGATCAACCTCCGGGTCTTTGACCCCTAATTTTCTCGCTTCTACGGCGTAAGAAGATATACCTTTTAAGGTATATATCAAAAGATCCTGCAGCACGGCTACCGTATCTGTCTTGCCGCATACTCCGCCTGTGGTACATCCCTTATTATCCATCGCCTCTTCACACTGATAACAGAACATCTTCATAATACCCTCCCATGTTAACTAATGACTCGGTTTGCGGTTCGCGGTGTGCGGTTTGCGCACTATACGCTAACCGCTAACCGAAAACCGCTAACCGCTATTATTATCTTCCCCTATCTACAAGATAGGCTATTGTAACCTGATCCAGTTCGGACCTTACATGGCCCTCTATTTTATCGAGCATCTTCTTAAGCGGGCATGTAGCAATGTCGTGGCATATATTCTTCTTGAATGTGTGGTCACTCAAGGTAAACTTCCCCTGAAATATCTCTATCAATTTTATGATCGTTATCTTGTTACTGTCCAAAGCAAGGTTGAAACCACCTCCTTTTCCC
>JAZFTF010000020.1:0-6619 GCA_036446495.1 Candidatus Omnitrophota bacterium
AGGGCGAACGAGAATACAACGATCCCTCCAAAGCCTCCTAAAACAAAGAAAATAAAGAGGGTAAACAGCCCTCCAACAAGGATATCTTTGTGGTTTGCGTTCGCAATGAATAATTCGGCCTTGCCCTTTTTTCGCGCATATGTCGACACTGCGCAGCTTAGGGCCTGTGACCATCTGGAAAAGATAGACATAAGTATCAGCGATCTCCATAGAAGGTCACTAGGCATTGCTGCGATCAGGGAGAGCTTTAGAAAAAGTATTATGACTACGCAAGCTGTTCCCATCGCGCCGATATGGCTGTCGCGCATTATTTTTAGGATACCGTCTTTTGCTTTTCCTGAACATAGTCCGTCGCACGTATCGGCGAATCCGTCAATATGGATCCCTCCTGTAAGGATAAAAGAGGCCGCCAAGAGCAGCGCAGCTACAGCAAGGCCTGGCATGGCGCCTGCGGCAAAGGCTACCAGGCACAGGATCACGCCTATAAGGGCGCCGACCAGCGGAAAATAGCGAAGCGATCCGCCGACATTATCCGGGCTGTATGTGCCTAGCTTACCAGGTACGGGAATGATGGTTAGGAACTTAAGAGCTAAGAGAAATCTTTTCACCCAGCACCTTTTGTATCTCTCTGATTACATACAATGGGGGGTTGATCAAGGCAAGAAGGTGCTGGGTTCTCATCTGCCCTATCCGAAACCGACGCGCTCTCGAATGTAGCCATCTGCGTCAATATTTTTACGCCGGCTTCAACTATGCTGATACCCAGGGCAGCGCCGGTCCCCTCTCCAAGCCGAAGATCAAAATCCAACAAAGGTTCGAGCCCCATAAAGCCAAGTGCTGTCTTATGCCCTTTTTCGACCGAAGAGTGGGCGGCTATCATGTAATCTTTAACTTCAGGGGCGAGTTGGTATGCCAATAGTGCCCCTGCTGCGGAGATAAAACCGTCGATTACCACAGGAATTCTCCTGGAAGCCGCCGCCAGGATTATACCAGCCAGCCCGCCGATCTCGAAACCGCCCAGCTTGGACAGAATGTCTAAGGCGTCGTTATGGTCAGGAGCGTTTATTTCAATAGCTTTTTTTATCAAGCCTATCTTTTTTGTTAGCGATTCGTCACTGATTCCCGTGCCCCTTCCCACAACGCTCTCTACCGGTGCGCCCGTGACTACCGATACTATGGCGCTTGACGCGGTGGTATTGCCTATACCCATGTCGCCTGTGCCTGCTATGTCTATTCCTTCGTTGAGTGCAGACTCAAATATTTCAATCCCGTTTTCTATAGATTTAATCGCCTCGTCACGCGACATGGCCGGCCCTTTTGCCATGTTTTTTGTGCCGTAGTTTACTTTTGCGTTCAAAAGCCTCGGATCATCCTTGAGATCACAAGCGACACCCAGGTCGGCCACTATGACCCTTGCCCCCACGTGCCTGGCTAAGACGTTTATCCCGGCACCGCCTCCTAGGAAATTATAGACCATCTGTGGCGTGACCTCTTTTGGAAACGCACTGACCCCTTCTTCGGTGATACCATGGTCACCGGCCAGTGTGAATATGACTTTATTTTCGATCGCAGGAGATAAGTCTCCTGTGATATTCACCACTTGCTTAGCAAGTTCCTCCAGGCGCCCCAGACTTCCTTGGGGCTTGGTGAGCGAATCCAGCCTCTTTTGGGCTTTATCCGACATACTCCAATCTATCTTTTTTATCTTTTCTATCGTATTTGTGAGTTTGTTCATATTCATGGGGTTACCCTCCTTTTATTGTAACCGGTATCCCTACGTGCATAGAGACGACCTTGTCGGCCCTGTGGGCTAATAGTTGATTTGCTGCCCCTAAAACATCTCTGAATTTTCTGGCCAGCGGATTATCCGGCACTATACCCTGCCCGACTTCATTCGATACTATAACCGTAACTGCTTTCGCCTTAAAGGCCGACTCTGCCATTTTTAGGACTTCGGCCTTGATTCTTCTGTCCGATGTATTAACAGAGAGAAGGTTGGAGACCCAAAGCCCCAAGCAGTCTACTAAAATGACATCGTATTTTGAGCCGATCTTTTTAATGAGAGCGGCGAGAGATACTTCTTCTTCGTAGACCTTCCAGTCTTTGGGCCTTGAAAGCCTATGAGCTTTTATCCTTATCCTCATCTCTCTATCGGGCGAGGCACATGTCGCGATAAAAGCCACCTTCTTAAAGTTCTTTGCCAGTTTTACGGCATAGGTGCTCTTTCCGCTTCGGGCACCTCCGGTAACAAGTATCAGCTTATTCATAAATGGGATATGTCATTCAGTATCTCGACATGAGGTTTTTGATCTTCAGAATAGTTTACTATATTCAGTGCGGCGTTATGTTGCTCTATCAGCCAAAAAGAGTCCATGCCCAGTTTGAGGGCGTCGCAGAGCAAGGCTCGTATCGGACCGCTATGTGCTACAAGTGCCGCTACGCCGTTCTTGTTGTCCGACAAGAGGCGCAAGAGGCCTCGTCTAACCCTATCAAAGACTTCGGCCAGTGTCTCCCCCTGAGGAATGCATCCATGCACAAGGTCAGCAGTCCAGTTGGAGTAGTGGTTCTTATATCTTTGAAGGATCTCTTTGTATCCCAAGCCTTCAAAGATCCCGAAATTTATTTCCCTGAAATCCGGCGATTGCTTTATGGCGCTGCCCTCGAACAATATACCCGCTGTCTGGATGGCGCGTTTTAAGTTGCTTGAGTATACTCTCTCTATTTTTAGGTCCCTTATGCGCCTGGCAAGAGACTCTGCTTGAGATATTCCTGTTTTATTGAGCTCAGGATCGCTTGTTCCGCAATACCTATTTTCCTTATTATAGCATGTTTCGCCGTGTCTTATCAGCACCAATCTTGTCATATATAACCCTGATAATCCCGCGCCGTTCGCTAAGCCTAAGCGCGGGATTTAATTTGGCCATATGTCTTATGCTTCTTTCAGTCGCATAAAACATGGCCTCATTAAAAAAACCCACCACCAATCTGACCTATTTAACAAGCGCAGATTAGTGCCGGGTTGCACCCTGATTTACTTCACCCTTCCTCGAGGATAACTATATAGGTAGGTCTTCTGACTCCCTCGCCTTTTTGACGGCCTTCCCATCTGAGACCAGACAGTGGCGTTTGTGTCAAAAAAGTTTCCGCTCTAGGCGGACAAGGTTACAGCGGCGGGACCGTAGCCGTCTCACACGGCTTTCCCTTTACCCCGTTAGACCTTAAGACCAGAAAAGCTCGTAGAGGTCTAACGGGACTTATGCCTCACGGCACCTATATCCTGATTGTCAACAACTTGAGTATACAACGAGCCTATGAAAATGTCAAACAGAATGTCGAGAGTCTATGTACTAGTAGAAGAGCTGATAGATTAATACTCTATCCCTTTACGCGCTGCTGATCTCTTGTTATAAGGGTGCTTAATAAGGCGCATCTCTGTCACGTAGTCGGCCTTAATGATGAGCCATTTGGGGGCGCCCCTTCCCGTCAGCACCAGTTCCGATATTCCAAGTTTTGAGTTTATAAGAGAGGTGAGATCCTTTTTTTCCACGAACTCCTGGCTCAGGGCGTTTATGATCTCGTCCAATATGATGATATCATAATTTCCTTCGAGTATGACACTTTGGACGGTCTGCATATCCTTAGAGAACCTGCTTTTTAGGGATTCCGCTGCAGCGCCGCGGGTAGGCCCTTTGCAGAACATGGGGTGTGTCTGGTCGAATGTCACTACCTTTAGCCTGTCCTCCATTAGGCCGGCTATCTTGGACTCGCCGTTTATACCCTTTTTCAGGAACTGAAAGACGCATACCTTCATGCCCCACCCTATGGCTCGCATGGCCAGCCCCAGGGCGGCGCTCGTCTTGCCTTTGCCCTTTCCCGTGTATATGTGTATGTGTACCTTTCTCTTTCTCATCATCAAGAGAGCCCTCTCTGTTTAACCATTTCTATAAAACCTTCCCTAAAACCTCTATTCTCGAATAATCGGTGTATATATGTCCCAAATATATTACCATCCGCGTTTTTGGCCCCGTCCGCCACTTCTACTTCGATGCCGTCTCTCTTTGTGATATTAAAGAGGACACGCGAGCCATTTAGATATTTTGTCCTTCCGAGGTGTGTCTCAAAACCTGTGTGGGCGTTGTTAGAGCCTCCTATCTTTTCTGAGAGGGGCCCCCCGGAAAGCGGCTTGAACTCGACACTGTGTGAGACCATCATAACCATTATGCGGGTCACTATCTGAAAGAACCCAAGCCCCCCAGACTGCGAAAGCCGGTATTCGCTCCCCTTTATATCTATGATCTTCGTCCCCAGCATCTGAAACCCGCCACCGATCCCCAATATGGTGCGTCCCTTTTTAGCTAATCGCCTTATCTCGTTCGTGTAGCCCATTTTTTTAATATCTTGAAAATCGAGTAGTGTATTCCTGGTTCCGGGTAATATAAAGGCGTGTGGGTCACCTATTTTTTGGCCCATCTTTATGAATCTTAAGTTTACGTCCGGACACGCGGTCAGCGGATCGAAGTCGGCCAGGTTTGAAGCATGAGGCAAAAGAAGGACCTCTATATCTATGTTATTGACCGGGGCCTTCATCGTGCCTTCCGAATTTCTTCTTCGCGAAAAATTTTATCGCGACGAACCCTAATACCAACAGGATGACGAACGCCAGTGAGAATATATTGAAGTATTTCTCCAGGAGGCCCTTGATCTCTTCTCCAAAAAAGAAGATAGCGCCTCCCACAAGAAAGAAGCGGGCGCCCCTGGATATTATCGAGGCCAGGATGAACCTCGTAAAGTTTATAGAGAAGACACCTGCGGATATGGTGAAGAGCTTATAGGGTATTGGTGTAAAGCCGGCGATCCCAATGGCCCATACGTCATATCTATTGAAATAATCCTGGGCCAAGGCAATCCGCTCTTTCGAAACGAGCTTCTCCAGTAATGGCCGCCCACCCTTGAGCCCGATGATATACCCCAAGATCGCGCCAAGGACAGAGCCTGCTGTGGTAATAAAGGCGAGATAGAAACTTGCCTGCGGCTCAATAAGGGCCAAGGCTATCAGAAGTATGTCTGGAGGTATGGGAAAGAAAGACGACTCCGCGAAGGCCAGCAAGAATAGCCCAAAAGGCCCCAGCGGAAGAAATTTCTCTATAGTCCAATTTCCTATACTATCCAGCGCTTTGATCTTTTACTCCTCTTTCTTCCACCCTTGCTTACCTACCAATGGCACAAAGACGCAACTGCAGATCTCTTCCTGCGAGATATTTCCTTTATCTTTTTTTATGACGATCAGGACCTGGCTGAATCCTCCCCCTACAGGGATCACAAGCCTGCCATGATCGGCTAATTGGGCGATGAGGTTGCTAGGGATACATGGGGCGCCTGCCGTGACTATTATTCTGTCAAATGGCGCCTCTTCTTTCCAGCCGAGGGTCCCGTCACCGACTTTTAGGTGTATATTTGAATAACCAAGATGTCTTAATACCTGATCGGCCTTGTCAGCGAGTTCTTGAATCCTCTCTATGGAATAGACCTCTTTGGCCATCTTTGCCAGGATCGCTGCCTGGTAGCCACTGCCCGTGCCGACCTCAAGTACTTTTTCGTCCCCTATTAGCTCGAGCTTTTCTGTCATAAGAGCAACCATGTATGGTTGGGATATTGTCTGGCCTTTACCTACCGGAAGAGGGTGATCGTCGTAGGCGATATCCCGCATCTTTTCCGGAACGAATTCATGGCGCTCAACCTTTTTAAGGGCGTCCAAGACCCGCGAAGAGCTTATCCCCCGAGGTATGAGCTGTTCTTGGATCATCTGCTCACGAAGAGCCTCATAGCTCATCTTTTTTTTGTGGATTGCTCGTGTTTTAAAGTCAGCATAAGCCTTATAAAACGGATGGTATCTTTTAACGGGTGAATAGCGCTGACCTCGCCTTTATATATGGTCTTTACAGGTATGGAGTCTATCTTGAATTTCTGTCTACCGGCCCTTATCAATATCTCGGATTCGGTCTCATATTTTGATGAGATGAGGTCTATATCCCGCAGGAGTTTGCTTCTTATAAGTCTAAAACCGCACTGTGTATCTGGGATATCGCAGCCACATATGCCTGAGAGGAACCTGGACATCCACCGGTTAGTGATTCGCCTTAAAAAGGGCATTGTTGACTGGTTTTCCATTCGATTGCCTGCTATCAGGTCGGCCCCGGTAGATTGAGCGGCATTTATGAAGCGCTGTATGTCTTCAGGGTCATGCTGTCCATCACCGTCCATTACAACGACCGCTTCATATCCTTTTTCTATAGCGTATTTGAAACCGATTTTTAGACAGGCCCCCTTACCCTTGTTCTTCAGGTGGGTTATTACATGGGCGCCTTCTGATCTCGCTATTGCGGAGGTGCCGTCCTTCGATCCGTCGTCCACGACGACGATGTCTATCCCGAGGGCCTTTGTTTTTTTAATAAGATCGCCGATGGCCTTCGATTCATTGAATGTAGGTATTATGACGCAGATATTCATGCTGCCTTTGCTGTATTATCTTCCCACGGATTATAGAACATAAACCACTGCTCCGGGTATTTAGAGACATATTTTTCTACTATTTCGATCGATTTTTGGACTATGTTCCTTA
>JAZFTF010000021.1:0-3905 GCA_036446495.1 Candidatus Omnitrophota bacterium
ATAACCATTGAGAATATATAGCCAGTATTAATTATATCCGGTTGCTCCTTTTTCAATACATCCGCGGTAAATACCAAGTGGAGCGTCAACGTGAAACCCGCTAGGAAAAAATATATGTTACTCAGGTTTGGGACCTTTATAAATAGCGGGATCACAATGTAGAGAAATGAGAATAGGAGCGTGTACGTCGGGACGAAATAAGGACTTAGAGTTATAAACACGTTCGACTTTGTTGTTTCTACCGCTCCCCCGTCTTTTGAGGCCCTGAATGATTTTACGCGGCCGCCGCACAAAAATGTGGCTATCGCGTGCATCAGCTCGTGACCAAGGGTATATATATAATTGGGCTTTATGATAAAAAGATGCATGATCACATATGATAGCGCCCCTAGAAGAAATATCCTGGAGCCAGTGCCCCTTGCCCCTCCCATGCCGGTCAGACTTTCAAAGAACGCTGCTGATACTCCTATGACAACGGGTATCAGAAGAATACCTATCACACCTTTAGATAATTTACCAAACATACTGTGTCGGCCTATTTCGGCTCAAGGTCTTATCACTTCCATGGAATCGATGTAGGGCCTTAAGGCTTCCGGGACAATAACGCTGCCGTCTCTCTGTTGGTAGTTCTCCAATATAGCTATTACCAGCCTAGGAAGCGCTACACCTGAGCCGTTTAACGTATGGACAAAACCTGTCTTCTTAGAGTTCTTGTACCTATATTTTATATTAGCCCGGCGGGCCTGGAAGTCTGTAAAATTAGAACAGCTCGAGACCTCTAGCCAGGCATTATTCCCCGGCGCCCAGAGCTCTATATCATAACACTTGCTCGCCGCAAAGCTGATATCCCCTGTTGAAAGCGCTGATATCCTATAAGGCAGGTTAAGGAGCTGTATTACCTCTTCCGCGTCCTTTAAGAGCTTCTCCAGCTCATCAAAAGAATCTTCCGGTTTTGCGAATTTAACGAGCTCTACCTTGTTGAACTGATTGACCCTTACCAGGCCCTTGGCATCCTTGCCATAAGAACCTGCTTCTCTTCTGAAGCACGCTGTATAGGCCGTATAGCATATCGGCAGATCTTCTTCCTTTAATATCTCGTCTCTGTGCATATTGGTAACGGGTACTTCCGCTGTGGGGATCAGAAATAACTCGTCATCTTTTAAGGCGTACATGTCCTCTTCGAGTTTGGGAAGTTGACCGGTACCTGTCATAGAAGCTCTGTTGACCAAGAATGGCGGGAAGATCTCCGTATATCCGTGTTTCTTTGTATGGAGATCGAGCATAAAGTTTATGAGCGCCCTTTCCAACCTGGCACCTAGACCTTTATATAATACAAAGCCCGCGCCTGAGAGCTTGGCGGCCCTATTAAAATCCATGATATCCAATAATTCTGTCAGCTCAAGGTGGTTTCTGGGCTTGAACGACAATTTCTTGATCTCGCCCCACTCTTTTATCTTCTTATTTGATAGCTGATCTGGCCCTATAGGCACAGATGAATGGGGTATATTTGGGATAGCTAGTATCAATTCATCTATGTTTTGACTTAATACCACCACTTTTGTGTCCATTTTCTTTATTTTTTGGGAAATAGACTTCATTTCTTCTAGGAGCTTAGATGCGTCTTTCTTGTCTCTCGACATTTGGCCTATCTCTTGGTTAGCTTTGTTCCTCTCGTTCTTAAGCGCCTCCGCTTCTGTGATGATCTTTCTGCGTTGCGAGTCCAGATCTAATAGCTTATCTACATCAAGATCTAAACTCCTGTCTTTAAGAGCCTTCTTAACTACATCCGTGCTTTCTCTTATAAATTTTAAATCAAGCATAATTTAACCTTTCACCACTCCCAGGGGCCGCCCTTCGACGCGCTCGCTTTGCTCGCTTGCTCAGGGCTCCCTATTAGCCCTTTATAACACCTAGCGGTCGCATGCGGCAGACCCTTTTTGATATACCGGCTTCATGGACAACATGCACAACATCATTTACATCCTTATACGCCTCAGGCGCCTCTTCAGCTAGAGTCGCCCTGCCAGAAGCCATCACTAGTATCCCCTTTTGCTCGAGCTCCCTAGATATCGAACGGCCGGCGCATCTTTTTATCGCGGCAGTTCTCGATAGGACCCTTCCGCTCCCGTGGCAGGTTGAGTAAAAGCTCTCCGCTGCCTTGGCAGTGCCGACAAGAAGGTATGAATTCCTCCCCATGTCCCCCGGTATGATAACCGGCTGGCCTATCGATTTATACCTATCCGGCAGTTCGGGGTGATCTGGCCCAAAGGCCCTTGTAGCGCCTTTTCTGTGGACACACAGATTCATCTTCTTGTCGTTTATTACATGTTTTTCTATCTTGGCTATATTATGGGCCACATCGTATATTAGGTCCATGCCTAAATCTTTTTCGCTCCGGTTAAAGACCTTCTCGAAAGTCCTTCTTGTCAGGTGCATCAGACACTGCCTATTGGCCCAAGCATAGTTTGCCGCGCATCTCATGGCTCCAAGATAGGCTTGTCCTTCTTCTGATCTTACAGGGGCGCAGGCGAGCTGCCTATCCGGAACCGTTATCTTATATTTGCTTAAGGCCCTTATCATGCTCCTTGAGTAATCATCACATACCTGATATCCCAGGCCTCTTGAGCCGGAATGTATCATCACCGCAATACTGCCTGTTTCTAATCCAAAGATATCGGAGGCCTCTTTATCATAGATCTGATCTACTACCTGGACTTCTATAAAATGATTTCCTGACCCTAGGGTTCCCGCTTGGCGCTTCCCTCTCTCGTATGCCCTTTCAGATACGGCAGCAGGGTCGGCCCCTTCTATGGCTCCATGCTCTTCAGTCGCCTCTATATCTTCCTTCCTGCCATAGCCCCTATTTACCGCCCACTTTGCCCCTTGGACGAGAAGCTTTCTCTCTTCATCCACGCCCACTCTTATATCGCCTTTAGAACCTACTCCCGCGGGAATGTTATTGTAAAGACCATATATAAGATCCTTTATCTTGGGCTGTACTTCTTTTAGTGTAAGATCCGTCTTCATAAGACGGACGCCACAGTTCGATACAACAAAGCTGTTTGCTATAAAATTGTGGTGCGGGTGTGCAACAGTAAAATCATAAACGTCATCTTCATATGATATATCTGTGATTGCTTTTATTTGTTCCCAAACCATTCCGGAGCGCCCCAGCCCCTCCGTAGCACTTCTTAAATAGTCCTTGAAGTTTGGAATATCTCTCCATGATCTAGGACTCGTCTTTCTTGGTTCATACAATGATCTTTCGATAAACCTCTCGCAGATATAAGTAGATTCTGTCAGATATTCATATATCTTGACCCTGGGCCAACCGCAAGAATTCTTTAACTGCGGAGCTAGCTCTGCTACTCGGCGTTTTTCACATAATACAAACTCTTTAAATCTTAAGTATCCGGCTGCTGTATTCGCTTGAAATTTTCTCTCTTCGTTGTACTCAAATCCGATCTTGGAATATAGGTTTATCAAATCCTTCGATCGGCCAGATAATATAAGTCTTAATCTATATGACAACAGCCCATTCTTGTTTACGAATTCCTTTCTCTGGCTTATTGCTAATGTAGATACTCCGAATTCTTCAAGCATCTTTGAAATATTTTGCAAGAAGGCTCTGCCGCTTTCTAGTGACTTATTAATTTTATTCATAGACAGTATAGGACAATAGAAGTTATAGTCATGGTCTTTCAAGGTAGTCGCAGATGAAAGTTCTGCTCCGAATAATCCCGCAAGGAACAACCTCTTCTGCCATAGAGGGGCCTTTATCAGCCATCTGGGGACAACATAGTTTCCATGGCATTTATTCCCTATAGGCATACCAAGAATGGCAAGAAGCACGGTAAATCCGGTCGAAGCAGCTCTTAGTGAGATCTCCTCGGTTTCAAATTCGA
>JAZFTF010000022.1:0-5767 GCA_036446495.1 Candidatus Omnitrophota bacterium
GAATTTTCGCGGGTGGCAAGGAGTACACTTACGGGGACATTTTACTTAATAACAATTATTGATATATATGTAAAGTGTCCCCGCTTTAGGATAGGGGGCTGGGAAGCCGCAATCATTTTCATTCTATTGACATGCCCCGCGAATAATTATAAGGGCTCTCCGTTGACAGGACCCGCGAAAATTTCACGGCCGCGGTGGTAAAGGCATAATTGAGGGATGATTTTTACATTTGCATTTTTAGGGGGCTTAGTATATAATCATACGAAATATATACATTAACAGTAGTATAACAAAGGTTCTTCAGATGCTCCTTTTAGTCGCATCTTCAGGATCACTTCGCACTTATAACTTATGTCGCGTTTAACGCTCCATAAGTTATGTGCTCGGTGGAGGATACCATGCCTTTTGAGCTGACCCCAAATGTCATAAAAGCTATCGTATCGGCGCTTATCGCAATAATCGTATACTCTTTGGTCGTTATCATAGAGAAGATAATAACGAAGAATGTCGGCAATCTTAAGAGGCGTCATACGGCCAAGAAGGCGATTCTTTATATTGGCACACTGATAGTAGTCATCGCGATAGGTGTCCTATGGGCGAAGGACCTCAAGACATTTACTGTCGTAATAAGTGTTATGGGCGCCGGTCTCGTTGTTGCTTTAGGTGATGTATTCCTGAGCATAGCGGGTTGGTTTCTCCTGCTCATAAGGAGACCGTTCGAGGCAGGGGATCGAGTACAGATAGGCGAGGTGAAAGGCGATGTTATCGACATAAGGCTCTTTCAGACATCGCTTTTAGAGATAGGCAACTGGGTAAAAGAAGACCAGTCTACGGGCAGGGTTGTCCATATACCGAATAGCGCCTTATTAAAGGGGCCGGTATTTAATTATACCAGGGGTTTCGAGTTCTTGTGGGACGAGATAAAGATGATAGTGACATTTGAGAGTAACTGGAGAAGAGCCGAGGAGATAATGCTTTGCCACGCAAGGAAAGAGGCGGAGAGGGTGAGCGAAGAGATGGCAAGACTCATAAAGAAGATGGCCGAGAGGTACTTTATCTTCTATGAAAAACTGACACCCATAGTATATATAAAGGTCATAGATCACGGTATAGAGCTTTCGTTGAGATATCTGACAGAAGCGAAGAAGCGTAGGCATTATTACGACAGCCTGAGCCGCCTTATACTGGATGACTTTGGTAAGGAAAATGATGTCAACTTTGCTTATCCAACATACAGGCTGGTGAAATAGGTGGGATCGACGATAACAGAGAAGATACTGGCTTCTCACGCTGGTAAAGATCATGTGGAGCCAGGTGAGTTTTTGGAGGCCAAGCTCGACTTTTGTCTGGGAAACGACATAACGGCGCCCTTGGCTATAAACGAATTCGATAAGGCTGGAGCATCAAGAGTTTTTGACAACAATAGGATCGCGCTTATACCCGACCACTTTACTCCAAACAAAGACATGAAGAGCGCTAACCAAGCCAAGGCCCTGAGGACCTTCGCCCTTAAACACAAGATAAAGCATTACTACGAAGTTGGCAGGATGGGCATAGAACACGTGCTTCTGCCTGAGCTGGGGCTTGTGCTGCCCGGCTATGTTGTAATAGGCGCGGACTCCCACACGTGTACTTACGGAGCCCTCGGCGCTTTCTCGACAGGAGTGGGCTCTACGGACCTGGCCGCGGCCTTTATTACCGGGAAGTGCTGGTTCAGGGTGCCTGAGTCGATGAAGTTCGTCTTTAATGGCAAGCTCAATAAATGGGTAGGCGGTAAAGACCTTATCCTATATACGATAAAGGATGTGGGAGTAGACGGAGCGCTCTACAAGGCCATGGAGTTTACGGGCGACGCTATTAGGCGGCTGCCTATGGACGACAGGTTCACCATGTGTAATATGGCTATTGAGGCAGGAGGAAAGAACGGCATTATAGAGGCAGACGAGATAACTAAGGCTTATATAAAGGGCAAAAAGTGCAGGGTATTTAAAAGCGACGAAGGCGCCGATTACTCAGATATCATAGAGTACGATCTTAAAGTTATAGAGCCACAAGTGGCGCTGCCCCATCTTCCGAGCAACGTAAAGCCCGTGAGCCAGGTAAAGAATACAAGCATAGACCAGGCCGTTATCGGTTCCTGCACGAATGGCAGGATATCGGATCTGAGGATAGCGGCACGGGTATTGAAAGGCAAGAAGGTGAAGTCCGGCGTAAGGCTTATCGTGATACCGGCGACACAGGCCATATACCTCCAGGCCGTAGAGGAGGGGTTGGCAGAGATATTTGTCAAGGCCGGAGGGGTATTCTCTACACCGACGTGCGGCCCCTGCCTGGGCGGCCACATGGGGATACTGGCGGAAGGTGAGAGGGCGATAGCCACGACCAACAGGAATTTTGTAGGCAGGATGGGCCACTTAAAGAGCGAGGTCTACCTCTCCAACCCTGCCGTCGCGGCCGCTTCTTCGATCAAAGGTAGGATCGCGCACCCAGAGGAGGTCAAATGAGCACAAGGTTTAAGGAGCGAAGCGACGTAAACCTTAAGTGTGAATTTGACCCAGCCCTTGTTTACAAGGGCTGGGTCCATTGCGACCTCTCAAAGAAGAAAAACAGAGGAGATGGATTTACGAAAATCGAAGATTGTCGTAAATCCAGGTCTTAATGAAGATAGAGGGAAGAGCCCATAAGTTTGGTAAGAATGTAAATACAGACGAGATAATCCCGGCGCCTTATTTGAACACGACAGACCCTAAAGAATTAGGAAGGCATTGCATGGAAGGCATCGATAAAAGTTTTTCCGGTAGGGTCAAGAAGAACGATGTCGTAGTGGCGGGCAGGAACTTCGGCTGTGGTTCTTCGAGAGAGCACGCGCCTATCTCATTAAAAGGCATCGGGGTCTCTTGTATCATAGGCGAGAGTTTCGCCAGGATATTCTACAGGAATTGCATAAATACCGGATTGCCGATATTGGAATCACCGGAGGCGGCAAGAGCAATAAAGGCAGGTGACGTCTTGAAGATAGACACAGAGACCGGAAAGATCGAAGACGTCACGCGAAAGAAGATCTTCTACGCCCAGAAGTTCCCGCCGTTTATGCAGGAGATGATAAAGTGCGGCGGATTAATGAAGTACATCAAGGGCAAGAAAAACTCGTGACTAGCGTATAGAGGAGAAAACTCATGCTATATCATCTACCTATCCGCTATACGCTAGTCGCCAGATTACAGGTGATGAGGTGAGTAAATGCATAAGATCGCGGTAATACCAGGAGACGGCACGGGGACTGAGGTTGTCAACGAAGGGCTAAAAGTCCTAGAAGCCGTAAGCAAGAAAGCAGGTTTTGAATATGATATAGAGATGTTCCCTTATGGTGGTGAGCACTATAGAAAAACAGGGGAGATACTCCCTGACGCGGCACTTGAGGGGTTTAAGAAGTTTGACGCTATATATCTCGGGGCGGTCGGTGACCCGCAGATAAAGCCGGGGATATTGGAAAAAGGGCTTCTGCTCAAGCTGAGATTTACCCTCGAGCAGTATATCAACCTGAGGCCGGTTAAATTATACCCCGGAGTATGGACGCCCATAAAGGAGAAGGGGCCCAACGAGATAGATTTTGTGGTCATAAGAGAGAATAATGAAGGGCTATATGTGGGGGAAGGCGAGTTCAAGAATAAGGGCACAAAGGATGAGATAGCCATCCAGGTATCCCGCAATACAAGAAAAGGGGTGGAGCGGTGCGTCCGTTTCGCATTCGAATACACAAGAAAGAGGAACAAGAGAAAGAAGTTGACGCTCTGCGGCAAGACGAATGTACTCACATACGCCTGGGATCTCTGGGAGAGGACATTCAACGAGGTAGCGAAGGAGTATAAGGATATCGAGACCGACTATGCGCATGTCGACGCTACGTGTATGTGGATGATCAAGAACCCGGAATGGTTCGATGTTATAGTCACCGACAACATGTTCGGCGATATTATAACCGATCTCGGGGCGATGATACAGGGCGGCATGGGTATAGCGGCCGGAGGCAACCTCAATCCTGAGGGTGTCTCCATGTTTGAGCCTATCGGTGGGTCTGCGCCTAAGTATACAGGCAAGAACGTGATAAACCCGCTCGCGGCAATAGGGGCCCTCCAGATGCTTCTTGAGCATATAGGGGAAGAGAAGGCTGCGGCTATGATAGAGAAGTCTATCATGAGGATAACAAAAGAGAAGCTCAAGAGTATGTCGGCCGGCAAGATGGGGTTTACCACTGCCGAGGTCGGCGATCTGGTAGTTGAGTTTTTATAAGATAAGTTAGAGGATGTAATGAAAAAGTTAAATGTGGCTATTATGGGAGCGACCGGCGCCGTAGGTTCGAGGTTTCTCTCTATCTTGGAAGAAAGAGACTTCCCAATAAAGGATTTGAAGCTCCTGGCCTCTGCGCGTTCAGCCGGTAAGAAGCTTGAATATAGAGGGAGCGCCATACCTGTAGATGAATTGACACATGATTCTTTTAAAGGGATAGACATTGTGTTGGCAAGTGCCGGCGCGAAGAGAAGCCTGGAGTTCCTGCCCAGCGCCGTAAAAGCAGGGTGCGTCTGCGTGGATAATTCCAGCGCCTTCAGAATGGATAAAGGGACCCCTCTTGTTGTGCCTGAGGTGAACCCTGAAGCAGTGAAGAAACACAATGGGATAATAGCCAACCCTAACTGCTCCACCATTCAGATGGTGGTCGCGCTCTGGCCGCTTCACAAAAAAGCCAAGATCAAGAGGATAGTGGTCTCTACCTATCAATCGGTCTCAGGTGCGGGAGGTAAGAACGTATTGGAGCTGAAAGACCAGGCCGCTTCTCTGGCCGGGGCCGCGAATCCGGAATTGTTGGGAGCCCATGCGGTGGATAGAGGTATGATAAAGGAATTTCCTCATCAGATAACCTTAAATCTCATACCCCATATCGATACCTTTTTGGAGAACGATTATACCAAAGAAGAGATGAAGATGATGCATGAGACGCACAAGATCATGGGGGATGACTCTATAGGGATTACCGCTACCACTGTAAGGGTTCCTGTATACTTTGCCCATTCTGAGAGTGTCAATATCGAGACCGAGAAGAAGCTCACCGCGGATGAGGCGAAGAGCATACTCTCCAAGTCGCCAGGAGTTACCGTGGTGGATGATCCCAAGAATGCTGCATACCCTATGCCGCTCGACGCCGAGGGCAAGGACGCAGTCTTTGTCGGCAGGATCCGTGAAGACGAATCGATCTCAAACGGACTCAATCTCTGGATAGTAAGCGACAATCTCAGAAAAGGCGCCGCATTGAACGCCATCCAAATAGCGGAGTTACTTACTAGCGTATAGCGTTTAGCGTATAGGAAAAGAAAAAAAAGAAACCGTTTTCATGATACTATACGCTAAACGCTATCCGCTAGTCATTCATTATGAAGAATATAAAGCTAACAATTCAGTATGACGGCACAAGATATTCCGGATGGCAGTCACAGAAGAATAGCAAGGCGATCCAGGACATCATAGAGAAAGCTTTATGCGAGCTTACCGGAGGAGAGAAGATAAAGTTATTGGGCGCTTCCAGGACCGATGCCAATGTCCACGCTGCCGGCCAAGTAGCGAATTTCAAGACAGGCTCTCGACTCTCGCTTCACAATGTAAAGAATGGCCTCAATAGAAAACTACCCGAAGATATAGTCGTAGTAAAGGCGGACCAAGTGAAAGACGCCTTCCACTCTCAATTCGACGCCAAAGGCAAGATCTATAGATACCG
>JAZFTF010000023.1:0-5259 GCA_036446495.1 Candidatus Omnitrophota bacterium
TAGAGAGTATACATTATGAAAATTCAATTGTCAAGGCAAACATGTTTTTTTAATATACTGCTATTAAAGGGGTTATAGAATGGCACACTCTATGCATAGAGAGTAGATACGAAAACTAGAAATCGATGAGAGGCAAGGCGGACTTGGATATTTCCAGTACAGCCTTTAAGCTGTCGGCGCCTTTTGAGCTGGCGCTTAAGGTCAATCGTTTCACCCTTAAGAGATTTCCAGAGCTCTGCAGATCGTATATGAACTTCCCAAGCCGCTCTATGCCGGCTTCGGCAGTGAGTTCAAACATAAACTCTTTATAGAACTCATTCTCTTTTGTGGGCTCAGGACGGATATTTCTTATATAGATATTGTTGCCGCGCGCCAGTACTTCGATGACCTTGAGCATGGAGGCTATCTCTTCCTCATCTGATTGAGATGGTTTTACCAACTGCGCGTATTTGGCGTATTCGGTCTTTATCTCTTCCGCCCTCTTCAATAGTCGGTATCCCTTCTCTAGCTTTAACGTGCTCGATAAGATCTGACGGTTCAGCCTGGAGTAGGCCCCTACGATCGGCTCTATTATAAAGCCGTAAGTGAGCGTGACGATGGTTACCGCCACTGTTGAAATAACCAATATCTTTTCACGGCTCGAAAACTTTGATAGTATCATTTTATTCCTGCAATGGTGAGCTGGCAGACCAGTTCAAAATCGGTCAGCTCCTGTTTTGCGACTACCCTCTTTGTCGCGTAGCGAACCTTTACGTTTTCGAAATAGGGCGACTCCTCTAAAATGGAGACAAACTTAAAGACGTCCGAGAGCTTCTGCGACGAACCTCTTAATAGGCATGATTGGCCGTCCACGTAATCGAATATTGTAAGCTTTATCTCAGGAGGCAGGCTTGAGTACAATTCACGAAGGACGTCGACACTGGAACCTTCAAGATCGGTCTGTCTCTTTATGATCTCCGTAGACCGCTTGAGCATAATAAGCTTCCTGACCCTGGGCTGCGCCTCATCGAGTTTTATTTGTATCGAGGCGAGATGCTTCTTTTTGTCGATGAAGCTCTTTGTGATTATTCCTCCCAGGCCTATCGCTATGCAGAGAAAGAGAGATGCCGTGATAACGAGATTCTCCTTAAAGATCTTAGATGCCTTTTTAACCCTTATCTCGCTGGGCACAAAGTTAAACTGGAGTCTATCCGAATAAAACCCCAAGGCTGTCAATGCCGCGAAAGATTCAGCGGCCAGGTCTTTGGAGTCGGGCAGGACGGCGTCATTCGTTTTCGGATATTGTTTTAAGGGATCAGAGAAGACCATTGCCAGATTTAGGTCTTTTTTGAGTATTGGCGCCTCATCACTTAGGACCGAACGCCTGCCTGTAAGGACCAGTTTCTCTATAGCGCTTCCGGGAGAGGTTTTTTTGAATGTGAAAAAGGATTTTTTTATCTCATCCAGAAGTCTCTTCTCCATATCATTGCGGGAAGAAAATAGGATTGCTCGAGTAAAACTCGGGGTGCCGTCTTTTATTATCTGTATCTCAACGGATGACGCGTCTATGTCGATAAGGCATATACACGTCTTCTTATCTTCCGGCTTTTGCCTGGCGCTGTACCAGAGATTAAGGGCTTCAGAGCTCAGGGCAAGCCTCTCAACGTCCAAGCCTGCCTGTGTAAAGATATTCAGCATCTTGTCGATAGAGTTACGGTGCAAGAGGGCCATCATCACGTCTGAATAGCCGTGCGCGTCTCTTCCCAATATCTTGTAGCTGGAGATGATCTTATCAGCGGGGAATGGGAGCTGTTTTGCAGCCTGAAGATTGACCATGCTGTCTATCTCTGCCGGGTTTATCGAAGGGAGCTTAAGGTTCTTTACCGTGACCTTATAGCGCTGTATGTTCACCAGTACGCGGCTCCCGGCGATTTTATATTCGCCGGCGAGTTTTTTTATCGCCTTCGAAAGGCCGGGGGCGCCTTTCTCCCTGACCTTCACAGACATGAGCCTGTGTAGTTTGCGGCCGGATTCGTCTATAGTAAAGAGCCCCAGTCTTACCCGCCCCTCTTCGATCTCGAATACGCTTATAGACTCTCTCTTTTTGAACACCATCTCTCTTATCTTTCTTCGTGCCAGAATAGGTAAGCCAGATCGGGAGGCGTGATCTCATCGGAAAAATCGGTCTGCCTTATCACGTCCGGCGCGTTAAACTTAAATACGGTCGTGATGACCTTCTTTACTTTACCGAACCTGGCGATGCATGTCGCTCTGTAATAATCAGAGCTAGTGGATAACAATCCCTCTTTGGTAACGAGTTGTCTTATCCTCTTGTACTCGTTGTCGGTTACGCCGAATATATTACCATACCAATTATTATCGTTCAAGTCTTTAACATCAACCATGCCTCTATCGCCTCTTTCAATAACGAATTTGCCGGTCATAAACCACCTGTCGTCATCTGTTCCGGCTTTTCCATCAACCCCTCGCCTATAATCTAGTATCTTCTGTGCAAGCTCAGGATAGCCTATGCCGAACGCGGCGCTTACGACTTTTTCGCTGGCCGTGTTTATATTTATCTTGCCATCACCGTAGACAGTTATATAATCTTTGAGTTTGTCATAAAAGAGCTCTTCAGTCATGCCTTTTACCAGAAGAAGTTCTTCTTCTACCAGAAAATCCCTGCCACTGCTTGTATAAGGCGTATCGAGGGCCTGGTAATAAGAGTCCTCGGCCCCGCCGGCCGTTTTTGGTATGTCATCTTCGTCTCGCCAGTCTTCAATAGAGGCTATGATATTCTCGACCTCTTCTAATTCAATATCGTATTGTAGCAGCATGTTCTTCAATACGCTCAAGGCCTTTGTGCTGTTTATATTGATCTTACTCGTCTCGTCCTCAAGCCCGTATAGAGTTATCTCTTTTTTGGACCTGTCACGCTCACCGGGTTTATAACTCAGTGTAAAGGTACCTTCTCCGAACTCCGCCACCTTAAAATAATCAACGTTGTTGGCCCAGGGCTCGCTGAACGCGTCAACGCCTAGCGACTTGCCCTCAACATACTCTTTCCACTTCTCGATTATGGCCATCCGCATTCCCGCCTTCGCTATGTAGCGTGCCTTCAGCCTATCTAGTTTGTATCCGGTTAGCTTTAGCTCCAGCCCCACCCTGAAGCCTATCCCTACCGCAAATAAGGTAAGTATGGCCAGTATCCATGTCGTGACTATAAGTATTGTGCCTCGCTCTTTGGTTATCATATCTGTCGTCTTCTTGTTCGGATCAAAAGATATCTTCTTCAATAAGACCTAGACTGCCTACGTCTATATAAACGGTTTTTGTAAACTCTTGCATCCGCCCAAGCCCTTTTAGCTTTAGTTTTAGCTTGACGCCCAGGGGAACCTTCTCTTCTTGTTGCCAGTAATCGAGCCAGATCGGCGGGTCTTCTTCATACTCCGGGGCATAGCTATATGTAACCTCTATGTCATCGACCCCTGTTAATAGGGTCTCTTCTTTACTTTCATCGGTCACAAAACCGGTGGATTGGTACTTTATGGAACGGACGAACTTCCCGCTCTCTCCACCCTTGAGAGAGTATGTGACGTTGCAGACACCGCGCCTGATGCCTTTATCTGTAAAGGTGTCTTTCAGAGTGACAAAAGTAAAGCTCTTCCTTTCTCCTCTAAAAAAACGTATTGGTTCTTCTTCAGATTCCGACAATTTTTTAGAGATAAGGGTCTTCTTACTCAAAGCATCGTGAAGTTCTGCCAAGAGGCAGTTATTGAGGTCCAGTGAAACTTCGTCAACCACAATCCTGAGATCCTGGTGGTACTTCATGATCTCCTCAGACCTGCGCAGTATCTTTATGCCCGCGTGAAAACTAGAATATAATACTGTTGCGATTATGGCGAATATGGTCACGGCCAACAGAAGCTCCAGAAGCGTGAAGGCTTTTCTATTCTTCTTCATAATTCCACATACATGTTTTGAGCGAGACCCTCTGTTTTCTGGTCAGTCCGTCCCACTCGACCTCTATGCCGACAGAGTTCACAGGTAGATCTTCCGCTTCTTCTATTTTTGTCTTCCATGAATAGCGCGCGTCTGATTCGAACCTACCCGAGTCCCTACCCCTCTCCACCCCTTTTTGTGCTTCGAGGTCCCAGAGCCTCTCCTCGATAAGAGAGATGGCTTTTAAGTAATAAGCAGCCGTCTCTATGGCGCGGGAAGAGTTGGAGAACGACCTGATTATATAGACGAGGCCTACGGATATGACCGTTATGCTGACGAGCACCTCGAGGAGCAAAAATCCACCTCTTCTCTTACATGTTGCGCTGGATCTCAACATAACCTAACCTTCCTTTCACGTTCATCTTGATATGCTTGTTTTTGCTCGATAGGGTTATAGTCACATTTTGGCTGCGGCCATCCGGATAGAAATATACCTCGTTCTTATTGGCCCTGAGTGTCGTGCCTTTGGGCAGGATGAATATCTTTCCAATTTTTTCTTCGAGACGCACAAATCCGCTTTTATCTTTTGTATCGTCGAACCTCATGAAATAATAGCGTCCCTTATCTGTATCCAGGACAAGTTTATATGGAACGCCTTCCACTATTGCCCTCTCCTGGACAAAATTTATCATCTTGGCTAGATTATAGGAAGTCTCTTTGAGTTTTAAGGAGGTAAAGGTATTTCTGAAGCGAGGTGTAGATAAGGCTACAAGCGCTGTGATAATTATCGTTAAGAGGATGAGCTCTATGAGCGTAAAACCCTTATTACTCGATCTCCTCCCAATTAGTAACGTCATCTTCTCCGCCTGCAACCATGTCTTTTCCGTATGACCAGAGGTCGTACGAGCCCTTATTGTGTTCACCAGGAAATTTGTATTGATACTCCTCACCCCATGGGTCTTTCGGTTTCTTCTTAAGATAGGGCCCGTTCCAATTGGGTGGGTCCGGCGACGGCTCACGCATAAGGGCATTAAGTTCTGGCGGGTAGGCGCCGTTATCCAATTCATATAAGTCCAGAGCTACAGAGATGTTCGATTCTATGTCCGCTATGGCGGCGGCTGTCCTCGCCTGTTCGCTTCTTCCCATTAGCCTCGGCACGACCATGGCGCTGAGGACACCTATTATTATAACAACAAGCATAAGTTCTATTAAAGTAAATCCTTTTTTACTGCACATTGCTTCCCCCCCTTTATATGGTCTTATTACAGTATATATAACATTTAGACAATTAGCAATAAAAAAAATCCCGCAAAACGATTATTCCGCGGGAGAAAATGC
>JAZFTF010000024.1:0-5967 GCA_036446495.1 Candidatus Omnitrophota bacterium
AGGCCCCAAAGATAAAAGAGGTAGAGGTCGTCAAGAAGGATTATATAGTGGCCGTTTCTATCGGGATAGTATCCGTATTTGTCATTATGCTGATGTTTTTTAATTTTAGAAAGCGGTTCAGCGGAAAAGATTAGGACGTAGTACTGTTATTGGTTCTCGCGGAAGAGATCCAGGAAGCGGTCTTCGTATACCTTAAAGAGGTCCCACCTATCGAGCTCTTGTTTTAATCTATGCGCCGCTTTTTTGTCTTTTTTCGCTTCTTCGAAGAGCTTCTCTATCTTGTCCAATATCACCTTGGGGAGTTCGTCGCTCTTTTTTTGCGCGGGGTGGGTATCTTTCGTTCCTTCTTCTATGCCCAGGCTCTTTAACTGCTCCTCGACCTTTTCCAGCGTCCTGTCGAGCTCTTGTATAGAGAGGTCAAGGTCGGTCATGTCCAGTTGGAACCCTATAAGCTCACGCAGGATCTTTATAAGGGCCTTCGACGCCCTGGGATTGGGAAAACTTATAGCGTACATGGGTAGGGTGGCGAGAAGGCATACCGTATCTATCTTCTTCTTTTTAGACGCCTCCAGCAGTAAACCGTTTAAGCCGGAGATATGTCCGTCCTCCATCGGGGGTATACCCATCTTATCCTTGAGCCATTTTAAAACAGGGGCACTGTTGGCGGCGGCGTAAACGGAAGGGCTCGTTTTGTAGTTCATATATGTTGGGAAGGCGGCACAGGTAAAGACCTTTTTGACATTGTACTTCGCCGCGACATCTAAGAGCCTCTCCATCGTGGCGATGCCGGGCCTTCCATAGAACTGCTCCTGCCCGAGCGCTATCAATATTGGCGGCGATTTTTTGTAATACACAGATATGCTAGGCGCGCTTTGCATGGAAGAGAGGCCTTTTTCTACTGTTATAAATTCCGGCGATATGAGGTCACCTATGCCTACTTCAGCGAGAAGCTTCGCGCCTAGTTTTGCCCTTATATAATCGGCCGCTCCTAAGCCTACATTGCCCATGCCGGCCCAGCACGCGATCATGACGGGATTCTTTATCTCAGATTTCGTATAGTATTTTATATTTTGCATTTTATGGTATAATATTGTAGCACAATCTCATACAGATTACAATCAGAACGGAGCGTCTGTAAATGAAGATAAAGAAGTCCAAAGCAGAAAGGTTCCTGCGCGTTTCGGCCATAGGCGATATGGAAGCTTATGACGCCGAACGTTTCGAGAACGAGGTTTTCGCATGCATAAATAAGGGCGATAAGAATATAATCTTAGATCTCGGAGAACTCGTGTATATATGTTCAAGCGGGCTGCGCGCCCTTTTGAACATAAGGACGAGGCTTGAAAAAGAAGGCGGCAGACTCGTCCTTACATCGTTAAAGGAGAAGGTCCTTGAGGTCTTAAGGATATCGAAGCTTTTGGGTATCTTCGAGATCGTAAAAGACCCGAAAGATATAGAAGGAATATCATGAGGGCCGGATCGCAAAAGAGGATATTGAAATCCCTCTTAGATATAAGCGGTTTTACCAACTATGTCGACAATCCCGAACTTATACTTAGCCTGATCATAGAAGAGTGTATGCTCATCACCAGGGCGGAGTGGGGCGCTATATTGACATATGACGGCCACTATGATCTAGACTCCTTTCAAATCACAAAGAACCTGAGCGGCTCGGCCAGGGCCGACCTCTGCGCTAGGCTGGACGGCGTTATCAAAGATATAGTGAAGTCAAAAGGCGCTGACTCCATCTTGAATGAATCTTTGTGGCAAAAAAGAGAGACAAAAAGTGCGATCAAGGCAGCTTTGGGCGATAAAACGCATAACATCGCGCTCTGCCTGATAAAAAAGAAAGAATCGCTGATGGGCTTCGCTTTGGTGATCAACAAAAAAGGCGGGAAGGTTTTTACAAAGAACGATATGGAGAACCTCGGCATCGTCTGCCGCGAGACAGCTATTGTACTGGAAAATATAAGCCTCTTTAAATCGAAGCTCCAGAATGAGAAGATGGCTGTTATTGGCCAGACAATGACAGGGATAGCGCATTACATAAAGAATATACTTCAGGGGATATCGTCGGGGTCCTATGTGCTCAACGCAGGGCTTAAGCATGAAAACATCGCATCAGTCAACAAGGCCTGGACTATCGTGGACAAAAACATGAAGAGAATATCCGATCTTACCATGGATATGCTATATTATTCCAAGGAGCGGAAGCTTGATATGGAGCGATTAGAGACGCGGCGGTTCATAGACGATATCATCGAGCTGGTAAGGCCGACCCTTAAAGAACGTGGTATTGGGTTTAAAGCGTCTGTAGGAGACTTGCCCAATGAGATAACCATAAACGAGCAAGGGATCCACCGGTCCATACTAAACCTTATATTCAACGCAGCAGACGCGTGTGGCAAGTCAAACTCTATCATAAACCTTGAGGCTTTTTGTGACGATCTATCCAGGACTTTAAAGATCGTTGTTACAGATAACGGTATAGGTATGTCCAAAGATGTATGTGAAAAAATATTCCAGCCATTTTTCTCAAAGAGCAAGAAGGGGACAGGCCTGGGCTTGGCCATAACACAGAAGGTCGTGGCCGAACATGGCGGCTCGATAAAAGTCGCATCCAAAGAAGGAAAGGGCACTAGGTTCGAGCTTTCGATCCCCATCGGTCGGATCACATAGTTACATTATCTGATTACAAAATTATCTTTTTATGTTATAATCATATCGCAATATCGAAGAGAGCGGATGGCACAGAAGATCAGAGATAGATGGACGACCCGGTTTGGCGTCATAATGGCCGTTGCCGGAAGCGCTATAGGCTTAGGAAACTTCTTAAGATTCCCGGGACAGGCAGCGTCTAACGGGGGCGGGGCTTTCATGATACCGTACTTCATCTCGCTTCTTCTGCTGGGAATCCCGCTTATGTGGATCGAGTGGACCATAGGAAGGTATGGCGGTGGATTCGGCCATAGCACAGCTCCCGGGATCTTCCATACATTGTGGGAGAAGAATAGGTTTATAAAATACTTCGGCTTGATAGGGATATTCGGGCCCCTTGTCATATTTATTTACTACATTTACATAGAATCATGGACCCTGGCTTACAGTTTTTTCTCTGTCACGGGTAGGTTGGCGAATCTTACGGGACAGGGTGAGATGACAGCGTTCTTAAGCGCCTTCCAGGGGATTACGAGAAATGAGCATTTTCAGTCTATAAGGATAGCGTACACGTTCTTTGTCATGACATTCGCGGTTAACCTCTTTATCTTATATCACGGTATAACGAAAGGAATAGAGAGGTTCTGCAGGGTAGCGATGCCGGTGCTTCTGGTCTTTGCGTTGATAATGCTTGCAAGGGTATTTACGCTCGGTACCCCGGACCCATCAAGGCCAACATGGAATATCGTAAATGGGCTAGGGTTTCTATGGAATCCTGACTTTAGTGCTCTTAAAGACGCGCAGGTGTGGCTTGCCGCTGCAGGCCAAATATTTTTTACGCTCTCCGTAGGGATTGGGGTGATACTTACATACGCTAGCTATCTTAAAAAGAGCGACGATGTAGCGCTCTCAGGCCTCTCCGCGGTTTTTACGAATGAGTTTGCCGAGGTGGTACTCGGAGCCAGCATCATAATACCCGCGGCGCTGATCTTTTTTGGGCCTCTCGGGACGCGCGAAATAGCACAAGGGGGCATATTCAATCTAGGCTTCGTAACGATGCCTTTGATCTTGAACAATCTTGACTATGGCTTTCTTTTCGGTTTTCTATGGTTTTTTCTGCTCTTTCTGGCCGGGATAACTTCGTCGATATCGCTCGCGCAGCCTGCTATCGCCTTTATGGAGGATGAATTCAACCTCGGTAGGAAGAAAGCTCTTGGGATATTCTTGATGGTCAGTTTTGCGCTTTGCCACTTGCCGATACTCTTTATGAAACACGGCGTAGTGGATGAGCTCGATTTCTGGGGCGGCACATTCTGCCTCGTCCTCTTTGCCACGGTCGAGACGATACTCTTTGGCTGGGTATTCGGCATGGAGAAGGCATGGGAAGAGATACACCGTGGCGCGGATATAGTAATACCGCGGTTCTACAAGTTTATAATAAAGTATGTAACACCGTCATTCTTGTTCCTTATCCTGGGATTCTGGGTGATCCAAAAGGGGCGTTCAGTGATCATCATGGAGGGTGTAGACGCCGCGGATAAACCTTTTATACTGGCGGTGCGGGTAATACTTCTTTTATTGGCAGGCGCCCTGGCTGTATTGATAAAGTTTAGCTGGAAGAAGCGCTCGCCCAGCACCCAACCGAGAGACGCATAGGATGACTCTGTTAGGCTGGATATTTATGATCTTCTCCTGGACGTGTATATTGACTATGTTGATATACTGTTTTTATAGGGTCTTCTCAGCGGAGAAGCTGAATTGATTATGCCAAAGAGACTGATAAGTACGCTAATTTTATCCGCGGTCGTGTCTTTCTGTTTTTTAGACACGCTTTATGCGGCGCACTACAAAAGCAGGGATTCCTTGCGCGTGGTAAAGATCGAGCTCTGCTTGGATAAACCAAAAGGATACGGGCGGTACATCCCTAGCGGGAATAATGAATTTGGAAAGAACGACTTGGATATCTATGTCTATCTCGAAGTCGAGAATTGTAAGCCGGCAAGGGACGCGAATCTCTTCCTGACGACACTCGCCCTCGATATGGATATATATTATAACGACGGTGTGTGTATCTATAGCCAGGAGGAAGTAAATATATCGATCAACACCTCACTGGCAAACAATTCGAATTCATATATCTGGGCCAAGATCGATACCAGATATCTGAAGGAAGGGGAGTACAAGGTAGAAATGACGGTAAGGGATGAGAACTCACGAAAAGAAGCGTTTGCTTTAACAAGATTCACAAAGATTGATGCCTCAACGAGAGAGGCTCAAAGATAGGACGGATTATGAGTATTGCAAAGTTGAAGATAGGAAATTTAGAATCAAAATACCCGGTAATACAGGCGGGGATGGGAGTGCGCGTTGGTACGGCCAAGCTCGCTGCCGCCACCATAAAGAGCGGCGGCATGGGCGTCATAGCAAGCGTAGGGCTTGGCGAAGATTTCGATAGGTCTCTTAGAGTCTATGAGGAGGAATCTCAGAAGAATCTCATAAAAGAGATAAAGGCCGCAAGAGAACTTACCGGTGGTAAGGGTCCATTGGGGGTCAACATAATGGTGGTTCTCACAAACTACGAATCAATGGTCAAGGCGGCTGTAGATGCCGGGATAGATTTTATAATATCGGGAGCAGGACTTCCCCTGCGTCTTCCTGAATATACGAAAGAAGAGATTCCCTTAGTTCCTGTCGTCTCTTCCGGTAGGGCGCTGGAGCTTATATTAAAGACCTGGCAGAGGAAATACAACAGAAACCCGGCTGCTGTCATAGTGGAAGGGCCGCTGTGCGGAGGGCATCTGGCCTTCAACCGGGAACAACTGAATGAGCCGGAAAAATACCCTCTCGATCTCTTGTACAAGGAGACAAAAGAGGTGTTGGAGAAATATTCAATACCCGATATACCACTCTTGGCGGCCGGTGCCATATCGGAGCCCGGAGATGTTTTGGCCGCGTTAAAGATGGGCTACCAAGGAGTTCAGATCGGCACGAGGTTTATATGCACCGAGGAGAGTGGTCTGTCTGAAAATGGCAAGAAGCTTTATGTAGACAGCAAGTCCGAGGATACCGCAATTATTAGCAGCCCGGTCGGGATGCCTGTAAGGGTGATAAAGTCGCCATTGGTCCAGAGGATCCTTGCCGGGAAGAGAGAGCCTTTCGCGTGCCCGTATAAATGCTTGAGGTCCTGCGATAAGAATGTCGTTCTCTTCTGTATCGCCAAGGCGCTTATGTACGCCTGGGACGGTAATATAGATAAAGGCCTTTTTATGACAGGCTACGATCTGGACAGGGTAAATGATATAATCCCGA
>JAZFTF010000025.1:0-3002 GCA_036446495.1 Candidatus Omnitrophota bacterium
GATTTCGAGGTAGCCATACAGGAAGGTGCTAACATGCTAAGGATAGGTACGGCGATCTTCAAAGATACAAAGTGATGGGGACGCTTTACATAACTGGTGATGGGCCCACTTTACATATATCAAGAATTGTTATTAAGTAAAATGTCCCCATATGGGCCCCTAAATACACGCTCCCAATCCCAATGCCTTTTTTAAGTTCTTTGTCTCATGGACCGTTAAACCTCTATGTTCGCCCGCATCGAGGCCCTTAAGCTCCAGAGGGCCGAAACGCAAGCGCTTTAATTTGAGTACATTGTATCCGAACTTTTGGAACATATTCCTTATCTGCCGTTTCTTTCCCTCGTGTAATTTCACGCTAATTATCGTCTTGTTCATGCTCCCCTTAATAATCTTTATCTCGCAGGGGCTGGTTCGCTCTCCTTCAAGAATGATGCCTTTTGCCATCCTCGACCTATCCTCTTCCTTTAGGCTGCCCCTGATGGCCACCTGGTATACACGCTTTATCTCAAACTTGGGATGCATGAGCCTATACGCGACCTCGCCGTCGTTGGTGAGCAGCAATAATCCTGAGCTATCCTTATCGAGCCTTCCTACGTGATATAGCCTGTTTCCACCGTCGGAAATAAGGTCCAGCACCGTCTTTCTCCCGCGCGAATCCCTCGATGTGCTAAGAACACCTCTCGGTTTATTCAGCATTATATAGACCGGCTTTTCCGGGATACATTTCTTTCTGCCGCACGTTATTATATCCTTAGACGGATCGCATCTGAATCCCGGCTCGAGAACAACTTTACCGTTCACCTTTACCTTGCCCAGGCGCACCAGGTCCGCGCTCTTTCTCCTAGAGGCCAAACCCGCGTGTGATAACGCTACTTGCAAACGCATTCTTGTCATTTGTATAGGATTACCGTTTAATGGAGTCGAGGTTGGCTTCCAGCTTCTCTAGCTGGAGCTTCATCTCCTGGTGACTGGCCTTGAACTTGTCGATAACGTCAGCCGGAGCGTTCTGTAAAAATCTCTCATTCTTGAGCTTGCCCGATAAGTCGCCGAATCTCGCATTTAGCGACTCTAAGTTTTTAGATATCCTGTCTTTCTCTTTCTCGTAATCGATGATCCCTTTTAAAGGGACGAAGACTTCGAGGTCTCCACAGACGTCGGCAGCCGAAGATTTGGGCTTGACCAGATCTCTATCCACTATCAGCTCGTCAACTTTTGCCAGCCTCTTTATGTACTCGCCGTTCTCTATCAAGACCTTCTTTGCCGGATCGGAGGGAACTTTTATGTGGACCGCTATCGTCTTCTGCGCCTCTATACGCCACGTGGAACGGATATTCCTTATAGCGGTAACAATGGCGATTATTGCATCCATATCCCTGTCGGCCTTCTTATCTATAAGCTTCTTCTCAAACTCCGGCCAGCTGGCCACCATAACGGACTCAGACCTATGAGGCAGGAGCTGCCAGATCTCTTCTGAGATAAAAGGCATAAACGGATGGAGTATCCTCAATGACTTCTCCAATACTTGATAAACGCAAGCCTGCGTCTGGCTGCTCGAGAAAGTGGTCTTCGCGAATTCGAGGTACCAGTCACAGAATTCGTGCCAGAAGAACTCGTATATAAGCTTGGCTGCTTCATTTATCTTATAGCTGTCAAGTGAATCTCCCACATTCTTTAGTGTTTGATAAAAACGGGAAAGTATCCATCTCTCTTTCAATTCCAGCGAAGAGTCTTTGAAAGAATCATCCGTATCTATATCGATCTTTCCCGAGTCAAGGTTCATTAAAACAAGCCTCGAGGCGTTCCATATCTTATTGGCAAAGTTCCTCCCGGATTCAAACTTATCCCGGGATAAGAAGACATCCTGCCCTACCGCGGTTATAGAGATGATACTAAAACGCAGGGCGTCGGCCCCGAATTCGTTTATTATGTCGAGAGGGTCTATTATATTGCCGAGCGATTTTGACATCTTTGTCCCTGTATCGTCACGGACCGTGCCGTGTATATATATGTCGCTAAAAGGGATCTCTCCCATAAACTCAATGCCCGCCATCATCATCCTGGCCACCCAGAAGAATATTATCTCCTGCGCGGTCACCAGGGTCTTTGTCGGATAGAAGTATTTAAGGTCTTCGGTCTCAGAGGGCCATCCCAGCGTGGAAAAAGGCCAGAGCCATGATGAGAACCATGTATCGAGCACATCAGGGTCCTGCTCGATATCGGCCGAACCACACGATGGGCATTTATCCGGGCGCGTCTTGGAAACGATAATACCAGGGTTTACGGTTTGCGGTTTGCGGTTTGCGGAAGACGGCGCTAACCGCGCATCGCTAACCGCTGACCGCCCCTGGCACTTTTTACAATAGTAAACAGGGATCCTGTGCCCCCACCAGATCTGGCGGGATATACACCAATCCCTTATGTTCTCCATCCAGTTGATGTAGACTTTTGTCCAACGCGCCGGATAGAACTTTATACGCTTCTTCTTGGCCGCTTCCAGCGCCTTTTTGGCAAGCGGCTTCATCTTTACGAACCACTGTTTCGAAAGCCGCGGCTCGACCATAGTGTGGCACCTGTAGCAATGCCCCACGGCGTGCCTGTGAGGCTCGGCCTTCACCAGAAGCCCTCTCTCTTTTAATGCCTCTAGAATGGCCTCCCTGCACTCAATCCTATCCATCCCCTCATAATCCACAGAGGCCTCTCTGTTCATCGTGGCATCCGGGTTCATGACGTTTATAGGTTCGAGCTTGTGCGTCAGTCCGAGTTGGAAGTCTACAGGATCATGAGCCGGCGTGACTTTCAGCGCCCCTGTTCCAAACTTGGGGTCCACCAGTCTGTCAAAGATCGCCTCAAGCTCCCTGTTAATTACGGGAAGAATGAGCTTCTTTCCCTTTAAATGCTTGTACCTCTTATCTTTTGGGCTAAAAGCTACGGCGACATCACCGAGCATGGTCTCCGGCCTTGTCGTAGCGACTACTACATGTTCCTGCGAATCCTTTATCTTA
>JAZFTF010000026.1:0-10231 GCA_036446495.1 Candidatus Omnitrophota bacterium
GAAATCTAACGATAAAAGGGGGAATGGTTATGGCAAAGATGAAGAAGAGAGAAGCTGCTGCGCAGGGCAATATCCAGGACAAGGCAAAGTTACTGGAAATAGCAGTGAGTCAGATAGAAAAGCAGTTTGGAGAAGGGTCTATTATGAGGCTGGGCGCGAAGACCAAGTTTGATATACCAGCTATACCAACAGGTGCGTTGTCACTGGATCTGGCTCTTGGCATAGGAGGACTTCCCAGGGGCAGGGTAGTAGAGATATTTGGCCCGGAAGCAAGCGGAAAGACGACACTTACATTAAGCGTTATAGCGCAAGCTCAAAAAACGGGCGGCCAGGCGGCATTCATAGATGCCGAGCACGCCTTTGACGCGACATACGCCAAGATAATCGGGGTCGATCTCGACAATCTCCTTATTTCACAACCTGATACAGGGGAACAGGCGCTCGAGATAGTATCGACGCTTGTAAAGAGCAACGCTTTGGACGTGGTAGTGATAGACTCCGTGGCTGCTTTGACACCCAGGGCTGAGATCGAAGGAGAGATGGGGAAGTCACACATGGGGCTTCAGGCGAGGCTCATGAGCCAGGCTTTAAGGAAGCTGGCGGGTTCGATATCGAAATCAAAGACGTGCGTGATCTTCATAAACCAGATAAGGATGAAGATCGGTATCATGTTTGGCAACCCTGAGACGACGCCCGGTGGGCAGGCGCTCAAGTTCTATTCTTCGGTCCGACTCGACCTGAGGCGCATAGCGTCGTTAAAGAGGGCAGACGAGATAATAGGGATACATGTAAGGACCAAGGTGGTCAAGAACAAGGTGGCTCCGCCTTTTAAGAATGCCGAGTTCGATATACTTTATAAAGAGGGGATATCCAGGACGAATACCATTATAGATATGGCTGAGTCTGTTGGCATCTTGCAGCGCAACGGTACCTGGTTCTCTTACGAGGGTGAACGCATAGGACAGGGCAAGGATAACGCGTCTAACTTCCTGAAGGAGAATCCCAAGCTATTGTCAAAGATGGAAAAAGAAGTTAGAGAACATAGCAAAGCGGCCGTATAAGGCGAGGAGAGAGATGGCAAAAGATACGTTTATAAAAAGGTCCGTACTTATAGTAGCGATATTGATAATTGGTATGATCCTAGGTATAGCGATCTCATCGCTAAAGAGAGGGCCCCAGGCCATAAAGGAGAAGATAGCAAGTTCTCCGCTGATAAAAGGCCTGGCTACCGGGAACCTTGAAAGTGCTATCATGGAGGTTTCAAATAGTGTTGGGCCTGCGGTGGTGAGCATATCGACTGAGCACACGCAGAAGATAAAGGTGAGCCCTTTTCCTTTTAGGAAGGAAGGTTCACCATTCCACGATGAGTTCTTCGAGAAGTTTTTCAAGGACTTCTTTCGGAGCTTTCCGGAAGAGATCGAGAGAAAGAGGACTGGATTAGGCAGCGGCGTCGTTATTGACAAGAGGGGATATATACTTACGAATGAACACGTCATAAGCGGCGCAGACAAGATCGAGGTTACCTTCCCTGACGGAAGGAAGTTTGAGGGTACAGTAAAGGGCAGTGATGCGAGGAGCGATCTGGCGGTGATAAAGGTAGACGCCAATAATCTACCCGTGGCCAAGCTCGGGGATTCAGACCGTGTAAAGACGGGGCAGTGGGTAGTCGCCATAGGCAACCCTTTTGGTTATTTAGTCGACAGTGCAGAGCCTACGGTGACGGCTGGGGTCATAAGCGCTCTCCACCGTTCTCTTCCATCTCATAAGAGTGGTTACCTGGATCTTATACAGACAGATGCCGCCATAAACCCCGGGAATAGCGGTGGCCCATTATGCGATCTTGAAGGCAATATAATAGGGATAAACGTAGCTATATTCTCCACTTCGGGCGGATACCAGGGCATAGGGTTTGCCATCCCGATCGATCTGGCAAAGATTATTATAGATGATCTCAAGAGCGGGAGAAAGATAGCTTACGGATGGATGGGTGTTATAATACAGGATGTCACAGAGGACCTGGCCAACTACTTCGGCCTATCTGATGCAGAGGGTGTTTTGGTATCAGAGGTCGTTAAGGGCAGCCCCGCGGATAACTCGGGGATCATGGCCGGGGATATAATTGTTAAGATGGATGGGATCGAGATAAAAAGCACCAAGGATCTCATAGTCACCATAAGCCGCATACCCGTTGACAAGAAGATCAAGGTCGATGTCATACGCGACAAGGCGAAGACCGCGGTGTCGATCAAGATAGGTCAGATGCCTACGGAAGAAGAGCTGGCCATGATGCAGGGTAGGCTCGTGGAGCCAAAAACGGACGTTGCTGTAGAGAGATGGAGAGGGATGGAGGTCTATCCTATAACCGATGAGATTGCCAGGAGATTTAATATAAAAGATAGAGAGGGTGTCTTTTTAGTTGATATCGAACATGGGAGCCCGGCTTACCACGCGGCCTTAAGACAAGGGGATGTCATAAAGGCTATAGATTCCAAAAAAATAAGAGATCTAGGCGACTATAAAAAAGTGACAAAGGCCTTACAAGGGGATGTTCTTGTGTATACCGACAGGGGCTTTACCATAATCAAGGGCGATAGATGAAGAGTGCCCCTTTTCTTAAGGCCCTAAACTACGCAGAGCGCCTTCTAGCTGTAAAAGACAGAAGCAGAAGAGAGATAGAACAACGCCTTGAAGATAAGAGCTACAACAAAGACTGTATAGCCGAAGTCGTAGAGTATCTAAAACAGAAAGGGTTCGTGGATGACAAGAGGCTTGTGAGCGAATGGCTCAAGGCCAGCTCTACATGGAGGCCTAAAGGGGTCTTGGCGATCAAGAGCGAGCTTTACAAAAGAGGCATAAACGAAGAGCTGATAAACGACGCCCTCAAAGACGCTGATATAGGATACGACGAGTACAAAATAGCGAAGGCTATCGTAGAAAAAAGATCCAAAGAGCTTAAAGGCGTAAACGATTTCAAGAGAAAGAAGAATCTATACTCTTACCTCGCCCGGCGAGGTTTTTCTTTTGATGTCATAAACGATATCATAGAGTGATGACTACAGATCAGCTAAGGGTATTGTTCTTGAACTTCTTTAAGAAACGGGGACACACAGTTGCCGAAAGCGATCTCTTGATCCCGAGACACGACCCCACGCTTCTTTTTACCGGTGCGGGCATGAACCAATTCAAAGACCAGTTCATGGGCAGGAATGTCACATTTACAAGGGCCGCCACGTGCCAGAAATGCCTGAGGACCGGCGATCTGGATAAGGTAGGCAAGACTGCCGGCCACCATACGTTTTTTGAGATGCTGGGAAACTTCTCTTTCGGTGACTATTTTAAGAGAGAGGCGATAACCTGGGCGTGGGAATTTTTGACAAGAGAGGCCCGACTACCTAAAGAGAGGTTATGGGCATCTGTATTTGAAGAAGATGAAGAGGCATATGATATCTGGAGAGACGAGATAAAGCTTCCACAGGAGAGAATAATAAAGTTCGGCGACAAGGACAACTTCTGGCCGTCTGAAGTGAAAAAGAACGGTCCGAACGGCCCATGCGGCCCCTGTTCCGAGATATTCTATGACTGGGGAAGAGAAGTCGGATGCCGCAAGCCGGACTGTGGCCCTTCATGTGAATGCGATAGGTTTGTCGAGGTATGGAATCTCGTCTTTACGCAGTTTGAAAGAAGAGAAGGGGGAGTTCTGGACCCTCTTCCGATGAAGAATATAGATACGGGAATGGGTCTCGAAAGGTTGGCGGCGGTTGTTCAGAACAAGAAGACCAATTTTGGAATAGATACTTTCTCATATGTTATAAAGGCGATCGCTAAGGAGCTGGTGGTTCGTCAAGGTGAGGACAATGAGACTGATTCACACTTAAACGCTATAGCTGACCATGTAAGGGCAGCTACGGTGGCGATCTCGGATGGCGCCCGCCCGTCAAACGAGAGCCGTGGGTTCGTGGTGAGAAAGCTTATAAGAAAGGCTTCACAGAGGGCACGCTCTCTCGGAGTGTATGAGCCTTTCATGTTCAAGATCGTACCCGTAGTGGCGAAGGCGATGAAGGCCCCATATCCTGAGCTCTTAAAGAGGCGCGAAGATATAGCGTCAGTGGTTTTAAGCGAGGAGAAGAACCTCGAAGAGATATTGAATACGGTATTGCCGCGCCTTGAAGAAGACCTGGCAAGCCTTATAGACTCTGGCAAGAAGATCGTGCCCGGAGAGCTTATCTTTCGATACTATGACGAAAAGGGATTGCCATTAGACCTTATAGAGGAGAAAGCCGAAGAATGCAAGATGGAGCTCGATAGAGAGGGCTTCGATAGGCTGCTCGAAGAGCAGAAGGAACGTTCCCGTGACAAGAGTAAAGTGTCAGGCTCTATATTTTTTGAAAAGCTCTCAGATATCGATCTAAAGACGAAATTTCTCTACACGAAGACCGAGGCAAATGCGAAGGTCTTGGGTATATTGCGAGAGCGAGACGGAAAGACCGAGCGTGTTCAAAGCGCCGGGGAAGGGGATTGGGTCCATATAGCCCTCGACACGACCCCTTTTTATGGAGAGGCCGGAGGCCAGGCAGGAGACAAGGGGACCATAACCGGGAAAAATCTGAAGGCCCAGATAAATGGCGCGAAGAAGTTCGAAGATACTATAGACCATATAGGCGTGGTATTGAAGGGCGCGCTCAAGGTCAATGACAGGGTAGAGGCTAAGATAGATATAAAGAGGCGGCAGGGTATAATGAAGAATCATACGGCCACTCACCTCTTGCATAGTTCTTTAAAGAGCGTATTGGGCAGCCACGTGCGGCAATACGGGTCCCTTGTCGATGAAGATAGGCTTAGGTTCGATTTTACGCATCCAAAAAGAATAGAACCGAGAGAACTGGAACGAATAGAAGAGAACGTAAACGACTTTATATTTAAAGAGATACCGGTAAAGACCGTAGTAATGAACTTAGCGGAAGCTAAGAATGCCGGCGCCATAGCGTTATTTGGCGAGAAGTACAAGGATAAGGTGATGGTCAGGACCATAGGCGATGTTTCTATGGAACTCTGCGGCGGGACGCATGTTGGCAAGACCAACGATATAGGCGTCTTTAAGATATTGAGCGAAAGCTCCATAGCTTCGGGCGTCAGGCGTATAGAGGCGCTTACAGGAGAAGCCGTATACGCGTGGCTCAAGGAAGATATTGACAAGACCATATCCGAATACAGGCGTTATATCGATAACATGGAGAAGATAGACCCGGTCGCTAAAGAGACGATCGAGAGGATAGTTAATTACCTGAAACCTGTTTTGGTCAGGTCCGATATTCTATCCAAGAGGCCTATAGAGAAGCTTGCCAGGACCGATGTAAAGGTCTGGACGAGAGAGTTAAGGCCCGTGCTTGTAAGGATGATAGACGACCTATCGAGGGAACTTAAGAAAGCGAAGAAGAAGAAAAAATCCGATAAGCTAGGCGAGCTGTCAAAAGATATAGATAGCCTGATAATGAACGCAATAGATGCCGGTGGGATCCGTATAATATCTAGCGAGATAAAGGGCGCAGACATGGGTATCTTAAGAGGCCTTGCAGACGCTATAAAGAAGAGGTCAAAGTTGACCGCTATACTCCTGGGTTCAAGAGATCCGGTCAGGGCGAACCTGGTCTGCGGCGTGACAGGGGATCTCGTAAAAAAGGGCTTCAGTGCCTCAGAGATCATTAAAGAGATCGTAGGCGCGATCAGCGGTTCCGGAGGAGGGCGTCCTGATATGGCCCAGGCTGGCGGCCCGCGACCCGACGGTTTAGATAGAGCGTTGGAGGCATTTACAAAAGTCATTAAAGAGGTAAGAGTAAGATGAAACTCGTAAGATTTAACAGTAAACAATTTCAGAAGTTATGTGACAGGAACTCCCACAGGAAGAAGAGGCTGCAGGAGAGCGTCAGAAAGATCATAGACGATGTCGGCGTACGCGGTGACGACGCTCTTATAAAATACACTAAGAAATTCGATAAGATAAAACTTCAGGCCAGGCGCATAAGGGTCACGGAGAGCGAGACGAACGGCGCCTATGGTGATATAAAACAGGAATTCGTGACCGTTCTTAAGATGGCCATAGACAACGTATCGAGGTTCTACGAGAAACAGATACGCAGATCCTGGAAGATAAAAGACAGGGAGGACGGGATCCTGCTCGCGGAGAAGATAATACCCCTCGATTCAGTCGGCGTATATGTGCCGAGCGGCACAGCGCCCCTGGTCTCCACCGTCTATATGACGGTCTTGCCGGCCAAGATATCCGGGGTCAAGAGGATAGTCATGTGCACGCCCCCAAATAGATTCGGCAGTGTCGATCCTCACATACTCGTAGCGGCGAACCTCCTTAAAGTCAACGAGGTATATAAGGTAGGCGGCGCCCAGGCCATAGCGGCGATGGCGTTTGGTACCAAGAGCATACAGAAGGTTGATAAGGTGGTCGGGCCGGGTAACTCATACGTCACTGAGGCGAAGAGGCAAGTCTTCGGTTATGTCGATATTGATATGTTAGCGGGCCCAAGCGAGGTTGTTATAATAGCTGATCAGTACGCGAACCCGGATTACGTGATAGCGGACCTCAACGCCCAGAGCGAGCACTTGATGGGATTGTCCGTGCTTGTTACCAAGTCCAAGAGATTTGCTAAGTATATAAAGAAAGAGGTGGACGCAGGTTATGTAGTAGTGGTCAAGAACCTGGATGAGGCGGCAGAGGTGGTCAACAGGCTCGCGCCTGAACACCTGGAGGTTATGATAAAATCTCCGAACCGGGTATTAAAGAAGATAAAGAACGCGGGCGCCATATTCATAGGGCCCTACAGCCCGGCCGCGGTAGGGGATTATATAGCGGGGCCCAGCCATGTCCTGCCTACCGGAGGCAGCGCTAGGTTCTCATCGGGCTTGGGTATAAACGATTTTGTAAAAAGCTCACACGTAATATCATATTCCAAGAGGGCACTGGAGAAGGTAAGCGACGCAGTGCAGATGCTCACCAATATAGAAGGCATGCTTAAGCACCAGCAGTCGATAAAGGTAAGATTCGAGAAGTAAGAACGGAGGATGTAATGTCAAGAAATGCTGAGTTTACGAGAAAAACGAGAGAGACTGAAATAGTCGTCAAGCTTAATGTCGATGGAGATGGGAAAAGCGCGATAGATACCGGTATAGGCTTCATGGATCACATGCTGGAGCTCTTTTCATTTCACGGTCTTTTTGATATAGCTGTGACAGCAAGAGGCGATCTTAAGGTGGATATACACCATACCAACGAGGATCTAGGTATATGTCTGGGACAGGTTTTCAAAAAGGCATTGGGGGACTGTGTTGGTATAAAGAGATTTGGCTCGTCTGAAATCCCAATGGACCAGGCTAGGGCTAAGGTATCTGTGAATGTAAGCAATCGCTACGCATATAGAATTGCTACACCACCGGGATCAGATATAAATCATCTACGGAAAGAAGGGTATTCATTCGAAGACGGTAGTGATTTTTTTGAGAGCTTTGCCAAGAATCTGAACATCAACCTTCATATTGATGTTATTTCAGGTACCGACTTGCACCACATACTTGAAGCGATTTTCAAGGCCATGGGCGTGGCGCTCGATCAGGCGACCCAGATAGACCCCAGGCGGAAGGAAGTTCCATCAACGAAAGGGATACTATAACCCAACTACCAGCTATCAGCCGTCAGCTCTCAGCGGCTGAAAGCTGAAAGCTGAAAGCTGAAAGCTGAAAAATGATCGCGGTCATAGACTACGGGATGGGTAATCTTAGAAGTGTCGAGAAGGCCCTTGAAAGCTTGGGCGCCGATGTCGAGGTAGTATCCGACGCCGAGAGGCTCGGTCTATCTGATAAGATCGTAGTCCCGGGAGTGGGCGCTTTTAAAGACACGATAGAGGGTATGGAGTCCAGAGGGCTTAGGAGGGTTATAGGCGAATTCATAGACTCCGGCAAGCCATATCTGGGTATATGCATGGGTTACCAGGCCCTATTTGATGAGAGCCAGGAAGGTGGGTCCAATAAGGGGTTGGGCATCCTGAAAGGTAGAGTAAAGAGATTCCAATCAAATAATGACAGGAAGGTTCCTCACATGGGATGGAACCAGCTTAGGATAGTGGGTAATGGTAAAGACTGCCCGCTGCTCAATGGGATTGCGGACGGTTCGTACTTTTATTTCGTCCACTCTTATTATGTAGAGTCCAAGGATTCCGGGATTGTTGCTTGCACTACGGACTACGGGATAGATTTTGCGTCCATGATCTGGAAGGATAATATGTTTGCCGTTCAATTCCACCCTGAAAAGTCGCAGGAGAATGGCCTGCGGATGTTGAAAAATTTTATCGACCTATGATAATAATTCCCGCTATAGACATTTTGGGAGGCAAGGTAGCCCGTCTTACGAGGGGCGACTTCAAGTTTGAGAAGACCTATAAAGGCACCGCGGTTGACTTTGCCAAGAAATGGGAGAATCTTGGAGCGGAGATGATCCACCTGGTGGACCTTGACGGCGCCAAGACAGGAGAGTTTAAGAATCTCGATCTTATAAGCCGGATAACCTCTTCGGTAAAGGCGGACATCGAGCTGGGAGGCGGCTTAAGAGACAAAGATACCATTAAGAGGGCCCTGGACGCCGGGATTGCCCGCGTTATCATTGGAACCCGCGCTGTGGAGAAGAAGTTTGTTAAAGAGGTTATGGATGAGTTCGACACTCAGAGGGTTATCGTAGGGGTCGATGCCAGAGAAGGTAGGATAGCTGTATCGGGCTGGACACGCACATCGGATATCTCGACGCTCGATTTTATAAAAGAGCTCGAAGAGATTGGCGTGGAGACGATCATATTTACAGATATCTTAAAGGACGGGACATTGAGCGGCCCCAATCTAAAGGCGCTCGAAGAAGTCTTGAACGCGACCGATATGGATGTGATATCTTCCGGTGGGGTATCCTCTATCGATGATATCATAGCTCTTAAATGTTTAGAGCCGAAAGGCCTGATTGGTTGCATAGTTGGAAAGGCCCTCTATGAGAGCAGGTTCGATTTGAGAGAGGCCATAGAAGTAGCGAGGTAATAGCATGTTTATTCGTGTTCCGGTTTACGGTGTGCGGTTAGCGGTTATAGACGCGAACCGAAAACCGTTAACCGTTAACCGTAACTAAGGTTCTTCAATCATATGTTAGCCAAACGTATAGTACCGTGCCTGGATGTTAAAGAAGGGCGTGTAGTAAAGGGGATCAATTTCGTAAACCTGCGGGACGCGGGCGACTCGGTAGAGAACGCCATTATTTATAATAAAGAGGGGGCGGACGAACTCGTATTTCTGGATATAACCGCTTCGCATGAGAGGCGTAAGACGATAATAGATCTGGCCAACCGTACCGGCGAAGCGGTCTTCATGCCTTTTACGGTAGGCGGAGGCATAAATACGGTTGAGGATATACGGGAGCTCTTAAGCACCGGTTGCGATAAGGTCTCTATAAATACCGCAGCCCTCGAGAGGCCGGATTTCATAAAAGAGTCTTCGGACAAGTTTGGTAGCCAGTGTATAGTGGTGGCTATAGACGCGAGGAAGTCTGGCGGGAGCTGGGAGGTCTATATCCACGGCGGAAGGACACCGACAAAGATAGATGCTATCAAATGGGCGCGGGACGCCCAAGCCCTGGGAGCGGGCGAGATACTCCTTACGAGCATGGACAGGGACGGGACGAAAGAGGGTTACGATATAGAGCTTACGCGCAAGATAAGCGAGTCGGTCAATATACCTGTGATAGCCTCCGGTGGATGCGGAACGCTTGAGCATATTTTCGCGGTCCTTACAAAAGGAAAGGCTGACGCGGCGCTGGCGGCGTCTATATTCCACTATCGAGAGATCTCTATAGGTGAGGTCAAGAGCTACCTTAAAGAGAGGGGAGTAGCCGTAAGGCTATAAAAAAATCAGTTGTTGCGGTTAGCGGTGCGCGGTCAGCGGCAGCATGCAAGAATCGCAAACCGTTAACCGAACACCGCAAACCGAGTCACGCGTTAACATAGGAGATTTGTTATGATAGGCAAGCTGAAGTTCAACGAGAAGGGCCTTATCCCGGCCGTGATACAAGATGCGGATGAGAACAGGGTACTTACGCTCTGCTATATGAACAGAGACGCCCTGGAAAAAACATTAAAAGAAGGCAAGGTCTATGTCTTCAGGAGATCGAAAAACGCTCTTATGCTCAAAGGTGAGA
>JAZFTF010000027.1:0-2962 GCA_036446495.1 Candidatus Omnitrophota bacterium
ATCCTGACGGCTATCATTGGGACTATCTTTTCGTTCTTCGTGGTAGTATTCCTTATACTGCCTGCCGGGGCGGCAGTTCTCCTGGTGATCCTATTTTATAAGATCATGCCGGGGTTCTTAAAGTTCCCTTTTGCGGCAATAAGCGTCTTGCTGGGAATACCGATCGGGGCGCTCTTTATTTTTTTGATACAGTCTATATTTCTGCCGTTCTCGGTCTTCCATAAGACATTCAATATAAAGTTCATAGCCAGGCTAGATGAAAGATATGATCTCTTTAGGTTAAATGATATAAGATAAAATTTTTTGGAGGTATTTATGAATTGTGTCTATCACCCGGAAGCGGAAGCTTCTTGTAAGTGCCTATTATGCGCGGCCCCTATATGCGAAAATTGCAAGGTCCAGATGAAACACGAAAGTTACTGCAAGAAGTGCATAGTCAACAAATTAGAGGGGGCGAAGAAGGGTGATCATTCACCTATGCTGGCCACTATACTTAGTTTTGTGATCGGGGGGGCCGGGCAGATGTACAACGGCGAGATAGGAAAAGGCATACTCATATTCTTCACGAGCTGGCTCGTGATACCATGGGTGTACGGGATATTCAATGCCTACTCTACAGCTAAGAAGATAAGAGAAGGAACCCTAACACCGAAAAGACAGTCCGGGTGCCTAGCCGCGTCGGTTATCATAGTGGCGCTTATGTTCCTTATGATACCGATACTCGGGCTCATGGCGGCTGTAGCTATACCAAACTTTGTAAAGGCGAGGCAGGCAGCCCTCAACAGGCGTGGATTGGGCGGCTCGATAAAGATAGACCTCAAAAAACTCAAGATCGAAGCTGAGTCTGCGGCAGGCATAGCCCCCAAAGAAAAAGCCAGGGAGAAGCTGGGGGGCATTATCAGCTTCAAGAAGAGAGAGATATATAAAGTATACCTGAAGAACGGACATATCTTCGAGGCCGAGATCGGTAAAGAGACGCCTGATATGTATATATTCAAGATAGATAATGCGACTTTTGAGATCTTAAAATTAGATATAGAGCGGATGCGCCTCCTGAAATAGGAGAAGATAAAAACTAAGAACCACTTGAGGATAATGACGGTTACTACTATTTGGGGGATAGAAAAGAGTTGAGACTGCTTATACAAAGGGTAAAGAGCGCCAAGGTGACCGTGGGCGGCAGGGATATTGCTGTCATAGGCAAGGGGTTCCTCCTTTTAGTGGGCATTGGAAAGGACGACAATCAAGATGATATAGAGGCCATGGCGAAGAAGGTCTCTGATTTGCGCATCTTTGAGGATGGAGAAGGCAAGATGAACCTCAACATAGTCCAGGCCAGCGGTGCGATATTGAGCGTTCCTCAGTTCACGTTATATGCCGACACAAGAAAAGGCAACCGGCCGGGGTTCGCAGCCTCCGCCGAGCCCGATGTCGCGAAGGATATGTGGAAGGGGCTCAACAAGAGAGTCAGAGAAAACGGGATCCCTGTCTCTGAAGGAGAGTTTGGGGCGCATATGAAAGTCGCCCTTACAAATGACGGCCCTGTTACCATATGGCTCGATTCTAAAGAGAAGTGATGAATAAAAAAGATACATACACTATAAATAAGAAGGTCTACTACCACGATACTGACTCGGAAGGCGTCGTCTACTACGCCAACTACCTTAAGTATTTCGAGGAGGCGAGGACTGAACAGCTCCTATCGAAGGGCATAGGCCTGCGGGAACTCGGCAAAGAGGGAATAGTATTCGCGGTCACAGAGCTTAATATAAAGTACAAGAAGCCCGCCAGGTATGCGGACGTCCTTACGGTCGTCTCCGTGATGGATAGGATAAAGAACGCCTCGATCCATTACACGCACGAGATAAAGAGCGGCCAGGCACTCCTTGTCGAGTGCACCACAAGGCTCGTCTGCCTGGGAAGGGATTTCAAGCCGACAGCGATACCTCAACACATCCTAACCCTTCTATCTGATTAGGCATCCCAATATATCCAAAGAGGCGCAGAGGATAAAAGACAGAGTCCGCAAGATAAATTCTAAAAGTCAAAAGATGGCAAAGACGATCCAGGTCAAGGTAGTCGCAAGATCGAAAAGAAGCTCCGTAGAGACATTCGGTAATGGACTTAAAGTACGCCTTACAGCAGCTCCTATAGATGGCAAGGCCAATAAGGCCCTTATCGAGGCCTTGGCCGGATACTTCGGGGTAAAAAGGTCGAGTGTCCACATTGTAAAGGGTTTGAGATCTAAAGAGAAAACGGTCCTCATAGATATATGAAGTGCCCTTATTGCGCAAAAGAATTGGCAAAGACAGCCATTAGGTGCAAGTTCTGCAGAAAGAACATAAAGGGGAGTAGTGGCTCTTTGTTGGATAGCGCGCTAAAGCGCGCGGCAGATCTCTTTTTTGGCGGGAGGGATCAACGGGCGTGCAGCTGGTCATTTTTGGATATTATCCTGTTTACCCAATTGATACTCCTTTTTATATTTTACGATCCTTTCAACCTCGGCCGCGAGATCGCAGACTATCTGCGTCTGAATTTTTCAATGTTCACAAAGGAACCAAAGCTTTTATTCTACCTGACTGTCTATATAAAAAGCATATTACTTTATGTTGTATCTTTCTCTCTGGTCGTGATCCTTGTGAAGGTCAGAGGGGCTTCCTTCTGGCGATCGGTCATATCCGGAAAAGAGAGAAAACACAGTCTGCTAAAATGGTTGCCGCTATATGTAATGTTGTGTATCCTCCTGCGCGCTGTAGGGGCGCGAAACCCGCTTATACCCAATATTCCGTTCGATTCTGTCTTCCAGGAGGCAAGGATACTCGGAAACTCGGTGATCATACTCACAACACTCTTTTTCGCGCCTTTTATCGAAGAGATAATATTCCGCGGTTTTCTCTACCCGGCATTTAACAGGTATCTAGGTATATTGCCTTCCATTCTATTTACATCGACCCTCTTTACG
>JAZFTF010000028.1:0-5571 GCA_036446495.1 Candidatus Omnitrophota bacterium
TCTTACCATTTCCAGGCTGGGAATGATATGGTATCAGGCTCTTGGGCAAATGCAAAAGAAGTGCTTAACGCTTAATATTAAAATAGCTATATATGCGCTAATCACCTTCATATTATGTAAAGTTTATCCTGATAGTAAAAAAAAGCAAATCTAGGCCCTGTCGGAATTAGTGGAATGGCTTGGAATGTGGACTTTAGTCCGCATAATTGCTCTTTACGCGGGCTAAAGCCCGCACTCCAACCACCCCACTAAATCTTACACTAACCCCTGGGGGCTGGCCTAAAGCTAATTCTGGGATAGGAAGGTAGCGAATTTTTTGTCGAGCTCCTCTACGCTCTCTACTCTGTATACTTTTCTCAGGGCTTCACTAAACTCTGTCCCATCGCGAAGCTCACGACAGAATTCTACAAAGTCTCTTCTGTGGCCCAGCTCTTCCAGCAGAAAGATCGTTAAAGTTGCGGCAAACGGGTAGAATACATCAGGAGGGATATTTTGATACGTCGACCGGTTAAGCTGTGATACGGTGACAGCTTTGCCCTGCTTAAAGAGTTCTTTTGCATAATATCCGAATTTCTTGGCCGCATCTTTCTCGTTCGAGCATGCTACACCTTCATCGAGCCATAACGGTATAGGTGTATCAAATCCAATAAATTCGCGGAATATGATATGGGCCATTTCATGAGGCAGGACGCTGTTGAAGAAAACCTCCTTTGTCGGTAACCCTGAGGCCGTGGCCTCAGAAGAGCCTGGCGGATAATAGAACGTTACGATCTTTTTTGACTTCGCGTGAACTGCAGCGCCGGTCCATGCAGGCGCGTTGATCCCCTGCGCATATTCTTTTGCGTTCTTGTAGACTATTATCTTTGCCCTATCATCCCATAGCCAGAAATCGAACCGGTTGAATCCAAGCTTGTAGGTGATCTTGTCGTAATACTTCTCGCACTTCCTCGTAAAATCCTTCACATAATTGACCGGTACATCAGGATGGTACGAGACTATAAAATGATCACTCTTATGCTCTTGCCATTCAGAGGCAAGAGATGGGCTCGATGACAAGCTAACGAGTGTTGATAACAACAAGAAAGCGATAGGGCTCTTCGCTTTAACGTGGTTCATTTCTTATAGTAGCGGGGAACGCGGTCGGTTATGGAGCAAACGATCTCATAAGGTATAGTGCCTGCTAGCCTTGCAAGTCGTTCAGTCGTTATATCGTTATGCCCTTGTTTTCCAATAAGGACGATTTCGTCGCCTTCTTTTACGTCCTTTATATGGCCGACGTTTATCATGGTCTGGTCCATGGTAACCTTGCCTACCACAGGAACCCTCTCACCTTTTACAAGCACTTCGGCCTTATTGGATAATATCCTGCCATATCCATCGGCATAGCCTATCGGGAGAGTCGCTATCCGCGTTTGGCTCTGAGTAGTGTAAGTCCTGCCATAGCTTATAGAACGTCCAGCAGGTACATCCTTTATAAAGACTATCCGCGTCTTAAGAGATAAAGCGGGCTTTAGATTTACGGATCTCTGGAGGCCTTTTTTTGGATACATGCCATATATAATAAGCCCAGGCCTTACGAGATTTAAGTGTGACCTCTTCATATTTACGGTCGCTATACTGTTGGCTGCGTGGCGGTAAGGAATATTGAGCCCGCTGTCGGAAAGCTGTCTTAATATCTTCTCAAAAGACTCTATCTGATAATTCGTGTAGACCTTATCTCTCGCGGCAGATGAAAAATGCGTATATATCCCTTCTATATAAATAGACTTCGAAGAAGCAGCCTTATACACAAAGACGAGCGCATCGTCCTCGTGCCAGACGCCCATCCTGCCCATGCCCGTATCCACCTCTATGTGGATCTTAGCGATCTTCTTTAAGGCCTTTGCTTTTTTCTCAATCACTTTTAAAAGGCCTTCATCAGCCACTGTAAGAGTGATATTGCTCTTAAGCGCTATATCGACTTCGTGTGGAAGGACCGAACCCAGTATAAGTATGGGTATTCTGATCCTACTCTTTCTTAATAACAGCGCTTCGTCAATAGTGGCCACGCCAATGTAAGCGGCCCCTTTTCTTGTAAGCAATTTAGAAACTTCCACGATCCCGTGGCCATATGCATTTCCTTTTACCACTACCATGACCTTCGCGTCGCGCCCCACGAGCTTACACACCTGGGTGTAATTATATGCGATGGCCTTCAGATCTATCTCGGCCCATGTGGGCCTGTAGGTCTTTATCATCTGTCTATTCCCCTGATACTGCATTTGTGTGAATATATATACATAGGGACCAGGGTATCCGGCTCGGCAAAGTCGCCTCTTTTAAACTTTTCCACTCCCATGCGCGCTATGACCTTTGCGTCGGGATACCAGCAGTCTTCCGGAGCAAACTTCGCGCCTTTGAGCCTATCAGAGATCGGTCTTTCATATAAGCCCGCGCCATCTCCCGCAAATAACACACTCTCCTTAATATCCCTTATCAACTCTTTTATCAACTCTTCGGGAGAAATGATAAGGTAATCCCTTAACTTTATTATACCACCGTCCTGCGATTTGTATAGAGAAGCGTATAGATTCTTCTTCTTCGCATCGACGATGACACATATAGGTACTACCGCGTCTATTGAATTATACGCGATCGCGTCAAGTGTTGGGACCGTAATTATGGGTATCCGCGTTACGAGATTCAGGCCTTTCAATATCGAGACGCCGATCCGAAGACCCGTAAAAGAGCCCGGCCCTATGCTTATAGCAAAAGAGTCGATTGCGATAAGTTCCAGCTTCAGCTTATTCAACATGTTTTCTATGTTTGGAATGAGGTCATGGGAGTGGCGGAGTATCGCGTCTCCTTTGTATTCGGCCAAGACCCTTTCGTCGTCTGCTATCGCCATACTCAGATTTTTCGTCGATGTCTCTATCGCCAGTATCCGCATCTTTAAAGCCGCCTTAATAGGTCTTCGTACCGTTTCCCGCGCGCTCTTATCCTGGCCTCTCTTCTTTCCCGGCCCGCGACAAAGAGCTCTATATCGAGATACTCATCGGGAAGAAGCCCTCTTATTTTATCCGCCCACTCGATGACACTCGCGCCTTCTCCGTAAAAGAAATCTTTGTATCCAACCGTATCCATATCTTCCGGATCATCCAGTCTATATACATCAAAATGGTACAATGGAAACCTGCCTTTATGCTCTTTTAAGATGACAAAGGAAGGGCTGTTGACATGTTGTGGGTCCTTTACGCCTATACCCTTTGCGATACCCTTTATCAAGGTCGTCTTGCCGGCGCCAAGCTGGCCCGTTAAGGCTATGCAATCACCCTTCTTAATGAGCCTTCCAAGGCGCGCGCCGAATTTTATCGTATCTTTTACACTATTTAGTGTCTTCTTCATGTATTCCATGTGCTCCGTCAACTGTCATTCCGGTTTTGTTGAAAGCAAATACCGGAATGACATGAGGTGCTTGAAATAACTAAATTGTCGCTTTCAAAAATGCTTAAAACCTCTCACTTTCAAAATTACAGCCTTACCGGATCTATCGACTATCTTTATGCCAGCATTTTTCTTGATGACCTCACCGATCACCGTTATAGGCGTCCTAAAGGTCTTTTTGAATCTCTTTATCATATTGACAAAAGCCTTTCTCGATACTGTAAAGAGTAATTCGTAATCCTCGCCGTCGCTCAGTGCGCTATTAACAGAGCGCGCCTCTTTTGAAATGGGTATTAGGCTTTCGTATATCTTCGCTCCCACGCTGCTCGCCCCGCAGATATGCATCAGATCACTCGATAGCCCATCGGATATATCTATCATTGAATTTATCTTAAAGTTTTTTACTAAGAATTGTGATTCGGAAAGCCTGGGCGTAAAACTTAAGTGTCTCCCCTTTATAGAACCGCCGAGCTTTCCTGTGACCATAATAAGATCTCCCGCTCTAGCTCCCGAGCGCAATAGAAGTTCTCTTTTACGAACCTCACCTATCATAGATACATCTATTATAAGCTTACTGGAAGAACTCGTATCCCCTCCTACTATATTTACGCCGAAACGTCTTGCCGCCGAGAGTATTCCGGAATATATTCGGTCAATGACGTGCGAATCTGTATTCTTGTTAACGCCCGCAGAGACACAGGCGTAACGAGGCACTCCTCCCATCGCCGCTATGTCGCTGATATTCACGCATAAGGCCTTCCATCCTATATTGAAAGGTTTCGCATTATTCATATTAAAATGAACTCCTTCGATCACCATGTCAGAAGCGAAGAGAAGATACTTATTCGCGCTTTTTCTTATTACAGCAGCGTCGTCGCCTATACCCAATATAACAGACTTATCGGACTTTGTTCTTCTCGATATCCTATCGATCAATCCAAATTCGCCAAGATCTTTTATCTTTGCCATATTATCTAAAAAGTGTACTGGTTAAAGTCATAACTCTATTATCGGAACATGGTTAAAATAATGGGAACCGTCCCCTCTTTTTTCTGAGGATACCGTTCTCGGTGATGATGGCTGTGATGAGGTGATTCGGCGTCACGTCAAAAGCGGGATTGCAGACACGGGTCCCCTTCGGGGCCACCCTAACTCCTCTGAATTCCAGTACCTCGCTCTTGTCCCTCTCTTCAATAGGGATCTGGCTTCCTGTCTTTAATGATCCATCTATAGTAGAACTCGGCGCCACAACATAGAATGGTATCCCGTGATAGAGGGCGAGTATGGCGAGGTTATAAGTGCCTATCTTGTTGGCGGTATCGCCGTTTCTCGCTATACGGTCGGCCCCCACAAATATCTTATCTATCCTACCTTTAGCCATAAGCGATGCGGCCATATTGTCGCATATAAGGATCGTCTTTATACCGGCCTTCTTAAGCTCCCAGCTCGTAAGCCGCGCTCCCTGAAGGAGAGGCCTGGTCTCATCAACGTATACAGTAATATTCTTGTCTTCTCTTTTGGCATCAAAGAGTACTCCAAGGGCTGTGCCGTAATCGGCTGTAGCGAGCCCTCCGGCGTTACAATGTGTCAGTATATTATCGTTTTTGTTTACAAGGCGTGAGCCGTGCCTCGCCATCCTGCGACAGATATCTTTATCTTCCTTTACCACGCCCCGTGCCTCACTCTTCAATATCTTCTTTATCTCTTTTACGCTCTTCCTGTGGTTGGAGAGAAGAACCTTCTCCATCTTCTCAAGGGCCCAGAATAGGTTCCTCGCGGTGGGCCTTGATGTGCCAAGATACTTTATGGCCTTCTGTATCTCTTTTTTGTAGCTCTTATAATCTTTGGCCTTCGCATTCTCCGAAGCTAGAAGCACGCCTAAAGCGCCCGCGATGCCTATGGCCGGGGCACCTCTTACCTTCATCGTCTTTATCGCCTGCCATAAAGAGACAAGGTCATTACATTCTATATATTTAAACTTCTCCGGTAATCTTGTCTGGTCTATAAGCCTTATCTTATCTCTCTTCCAATATATCGTAGGAACAGGCATTTTACCTCCTTCACCGTGATGGGGACACCCACGTGATGGGAACACTTTACTTATATATCAAGAATTGTTATTAAGTAAAGCGTCCCCGTAAAATGTCC
>JAZFTF010000029.1:0-3041 GCA_036446495.1 Candidatus Omnitrophota bacterium
GATTCTAAAAAGGCACAAGCTTAAAAAAATGGGATTCGAATCTGATTGGTTGTCCTATGGCCGGTATCTCGATCTCAAGAAGCACCTCAGGAAAATAAAGCTTATTCCTAAAAGGAATACCATAGAGGATATGAGGATCACAAAAGACCCGGGTGAGATAGAACTTATAAAAAAGTCGGCTGCGGTAGCCAAGCGGTCTTTCTTATACGCTAAAGAGCGTTTAAGCCCCAAATGCACCGGAGAGAAGATCGCGGCTATCATAGATAACCGCATAAGGATCTACGGAGGCAGCGGTCCGGCCTTCGAAACTATAGTTGCGCAGAACCCTTATTCGTCACAACCACACGCGAGGGCTACCAAAAGCCCTATTGGCAGAGACGCCGCTGTGGTCATAGACATGGGTGCAGTATACGAAGGGTATAATTCCGACTTGACACGCTGTATCTTTTTGGGTAGAATAACCAAGAAATTTAAATATATTCATAACATATTAATAACAGCTCAGAGGCGAGCTATCGCAAATGTAAGGCCCGGGACCAAAGCGTCTCGACTGGACATCATAGCCCGCCAATATATAACAAAAAAAGGGTTCGGCAGATACTTCCTCCATGGATTGGGCCACGGCATAGGCCTTGAAGTCCACGAAGGACCACGGATCTCCAAGGGAAGTAATACGATCCTAAAACCAGGAATGGTCTTCACGGTAGAACCCGGCATTTATATAGAGGGCTGGGGCGGCTTAAGGATAGAAGACATCATTGCTGTAACAGAAAATGGCTGCGAGGTATTGACAGATGATATCCCCAAATGATCTAAGGAACGGGCTGGTCATAAAGATAAACGGCGAGCTATATACGGTCATACAGTTTCAACACATAAAACCCGGCAAAGGCGGAGCTTTTGTGCGCACAAAACTCAAGAGTTTAAAGCGCGGGACCCTTATCGACAGGACATTCCGCGAAGTTGAGCAGATAGAAGTGGCTTTTATAGAAGAAAAGAAGCTCCAGTATCTATACCACGATGATGGGACTTATAATTTCATGGATACCGAAACATACGATCAGTTCCATATAGATAAAAACATAATCGGGGATGGAATCAATTATTTAAAGGAGAATTTAGATATCTCGGTATATACATATGACGGCGAGATAATATCTGTATTCCTGCCGGCGTCTGTCGAGCTTGAGGTCACCGAAACAGAACAGGGCATAAGAGGGGATACGGCAAGAAGCGGCAACAAGCCGGCTCTAGTCGAGACAGGGCTGCGCGTATCCGTGCCTCTATTCATCAATACAGGGGATATAATCAGGATAGATACAAGAACAGGCAAATATACAGGTAGAGCATAGCAAGGAGGCTTAAGGGGATGAATATAAAAGAGATTAAAGAGATGATCGATCTCATGAACAAGAATAATTTGAATGAGCTTGAGATCGAGAAAGATGGGATGAAGGTAAAGCTCAAAAAAACGGGAGGGGTGCTGGCGCAGCAAGTCTTCGATGAGAGGCTGGTGACGCCACAAGTACTAACGCAAGCCCTGTCTAAAGAAGAAGCCAAGACCGCAGAAGTTAAGAAAAAGAATACGATAGAGATAAAAGCTCCTATGGTGGGTACTTTCTACACATCGCCTTCCCCTGAGACGCCATCGTTCGTCGAAATCGGGACGACGATCGAAAAGGGGCAGGTGATCTGCATCATAGAAGCCATGAAACTGATGAACGAGATAAAATCCGATGTAAAGGGTAAAGTAGTCGATATACTGATCGAGAACGCCGACCCAATAGAGTTCGGCCAAACGCTCTTCATAATAGAGCTTTCGTAAACTATGTTTTCCAAAATACTTATAGCCAATAGAGGCGAGATAGCCCTCAGGATAATAAGAGCGGCCAGAGAGATGGGCGTAAGGACCGTGGCAGTCTACTCTGAAGCCGATAGGAATTCTCTCCCTGTGCGCTTCGCGGACGAGGCGGTCTGCATAGGCACCGCTCCCTCAGCTAACAGCTATCTCAATATTCCGGCCATCATAAGCGCTGCCGAGATCACAGACGTAGAGGCTATACACCCCGGGTATGGATTCCTGGCCGAAAACGCGCACTTCGCAGAGATATGCGAATCATGTAAAATAACTTTTATTGGACCATCCCCTGAGATCATAAGGCTCATGGGTGACAAAATGACCGCGAAAGAGACTATGAGAAAAGCGGGCCTGCCTATCATACCCGGATCGAAGACCGTGGTAAAGACTAAAGAAGAGGCCTTGAAGGTGGCAAAACAGATAAAATACCCTGTCATCACAAAAGCGGCGGCTGGCGGGGGCGGCAGGGGCATGCGCATATGCCACAATGATGTAAGACTGATAGGCGCCTTCCTGACCGCACAGAGAGAGGCAGAGACATCTTTTGGCAACCCTGACGTCTACATAGAAAAGTATATAGAGAGGGCGCGCCATATAGAGATCCAGGTATTCGGTGATAACCACGGACATATTATCCACTTGGGGGAAAGGGACTGCACGATACAAAGGCGCCACCAGAAGCTCTTAGAAGAATCACCATCTCCAGCCCTTGATGCAAAGCTGCGCAGGAAGATGTGCGAAGCAGCCATTAAGGGGTCAAAATCGGTCAACTATAACAACGCCGGCACGATCGAGTTCCTCCTGGATGAAGACAAAAACTTCTACTTTATGGAGATGAATACCAGGATACAGGTCGAACACGCCGTTACAGAGATGGTAACCGGCATAGACTTGATCAAAGAACAGCTTAAGGTCTCCAGCGGAAAGAAGTTATCGTATAAGCAAGACAAGATAAAACTGACCGGAAGCGCGATCGAGGCGAGAATATACGCCGAAGACCCTGACAACGACTTTATGCCTTCTCCGGGAAAGATACATACATACAACGCGCCAGGAGGACCCGGCATAAGGATCGACTCACATATTTATTCCGGATACGAAATATCTCCCTATTATGACTCCATGATAGGAAAAATCATCTCGTACGGACAGAACAGGATGGAAGCGATAAAGATCATGCAGA
>JAZFTF010000030.1:0-4058 GCA_036446495.1 Candidatus Omnitrophota bacterium
ATTTGAATTAAAATGCTGGGTGGATAGATGAAGATAGACAGAGAGAAGGCCCTTATAGCCGGCGGCGGCGCTCTATTGTTTTTGATCATTGCGGTATATCTCTTGTTTTACCAGCCGCTCATATCGGAACTAAAGACGGCCTACTCAGAATTTAAGGTTTATGACGCTGATATAAGGCACGCTTATAATGTTATATCCTCTACGAAGATGATAGATACCAAGAAGGTCTTCATCACAGAGAGGGCCCTTATAACCGAGTCCGATATCTCCGCGGCGATAGCGGAGCTTACCAAACGTAGTGACCTGCACGATATAAACTTTGTTTCTATGAAGCCGGGAGATATGGAGAAGCAGAAGGACCCCCGTTTTAAGATAATGCCTATATCGATGAAAACAGAGTCGACGTACGCGGAATTAGGGTTATTTCTCGGATTGTTGGACGACCTAGAAGATGGCGTAGTTACTTTGAGGAGTTTTAAAGTAGTGCCTAATAAACACAACCCGGTCAAGCTAGAATCGAATATAGTGATAAACCTATATCTATCGAGCAGAGATGAAAGATAATACTAAGAAAATAATATTGCTGGTAATACTCGTAACGATCGCCGCCTTCAATATCGCGCGTAACCTGCACGTGTCTTCGGGTGAGCGAGATAACGGCGTTATATCGAGTAGAGATGGCGGGATTAGGATAGCATTCGATCCTTCCAGCGCTGTCAGGACCGCCAAGAGGACAAGTTTTGAATCCTGGAAGAGGAGTCCGTTTATTCCGACTGAGGTGGCGGCCAGGGAAGTCCCTACGCTAGCTTTGAGCGGGATATTCTGGGACGATGATAAGGCAACAGCGATAATAGATAACGAGATAGTGACGGTAGGCGACAGGATAGGCGATATCGTTGTTGTTGATATTCAAAAAAATACCGTTATGCTCAATGACGGCGAAAATGATTACAAACTTACACTGCAGGAATAGGAGGAGCTAGATGACAGGGCAGGAAGTATTAAAGACTATTAAAAGAAAGAAGGTCGCTTTTGTGCGACTCTGGTTTACGGACGTACTGGGATTCTTAAAGAGTTTCGATATGCGCGTTGGGGAATTGCCAGGAGCGTTCAAAGACGGGATGGGATTCGATGGATCATCTATAGAGGGTTTCTCCAGGATCGAAGAGTCAGACATGGTGGTAAAGCCGGACCCCGATACATTTCAGATAATGCCATGGATACAGGAGAAGAGGCCGGTGGCGAGGATGTTCTGCAATGTGCTCGAGCCCGGAGGAAGGCCGTTTGATGGCGACCCGAGGTATGTTCTTAAGAAGAACCTCAAAGAGGCCAGGGAGATGGGCTTTATCTTCAACGTAGGGCCCGAGCTCGAATACTTCTACTTCAGGAACGCAGGTGGCACAGAGATACTCGATAAGGGCGGATACTTCGATCTTACGCCCATGGATATAGGGCAGGACCTACGCAGAAAGACGGTCCTTATGCTCGAGAAGATGGGCATAGATGTCGAGTACTGGCATCACGAGGTCGCTAGCTCACAGCACGAGATAGACCTGCGTTACCAAGAGGCCTTGAAGATGGCCGATAACGTAATGTCGTACCGGATGATAGTAAAAGAGGTCGCTATGTCCCAGAATCTCTATGCGACATTCATGCCAAAACCCATATACGGAGTAAACGGCAGCGGCATGCATACACATATGTCTCTATTTCGGGGGAAGAAGAATGCCTTTTTCGATCCTAAAGACAAGTTCCATCTATCAAAGCCCGCCAAATATTTTATTGCAGGGTTACTAAAGCATGCCCGGGAGATCTGCTCAATCACCTGCCAGTGGGTAAACTCTTACAAGAGGTTGGTTCCGGGTTACGAGGCGCCTGTATATGTATCCTGGGCGCAGAGAAACAGGTCGGCCCTGGTGAGGGTGCCTGTATATAAGCCCGGCAAAGAGAAGGCCACAAGGGTGGAGCTTAGAAACCCCGACCCTGCGTGCAACCCTTATCTTGCGTTTTCGGTCATGCTTGCCGCGGGGCTGGAAGGCATAAAGAAAAAGTACCCCTTGCCTCCGGAGGTCACGAACAATATATACGAGATGACCGATGAAGAGAGAGAGAAGGCCAACATAGAGTGCCTTCCGGATGATCTCTTTGAGGCTATAAAGATCACCGAATCGAGTGACCTGGTAAAGAGGGCGCTTGGAGAGAAGGTTTTTAAGTATTTTATCCGCAACAAGAAGGACGAGTGGAACGAATACAAAAAGCAAGTCACCAAACACGAGATAGAGAAATATCTCCCAATACTGTAGGACATAAAATGAGTAATATGTCATTCCGGTTTTTGCCCCTGTAGACACTCTGCAAAATACCGGAATCTTTGTTTTGGCTCGTGCTGAGATCCCTGCATACGCAGGGATCAATTCGCACATGGCTTTATGTTCACTTCGTTCCATAAATCCAGCGCTCATTGATTTCGCTTGACTAGTTATGGCTAAAGTCGGATAATATAAAGCACGAAATTAGACTGGCACAATGTCAGTGCCGGAAGTATAGGTAACGGAACAAAGGCGTTCCCGTGCCCCGCTAAGCGGGGTTCCGCTATGCGGTAAAAGGGAGGCGCTTTTTTTATGCACAGGGTTGCACAAAAATAGTGCAGTCTAAAAACGAACAGAAACAGGGAGGCAGTTATGGGTAATTTACGTAGTCCGGGTGGAAGCGATGCGACGAGGACGGCCAACCGTTCAAGAAATGTAGTGCCATCCTCAGGCCTGTGTTCAAGGTGCGTCGACACGTGCCGCGGCAATTGTGAAGTCTTTAAATCCTCATTCAGGGGGAGAGAGGTGATCTATCCAGGCCCATTCGGCGACGTAGTTGCTGGGGCAGATAAGGATTATCCAGTGGATTATTCCCACCTCAACATTCAAGGTTATGCCTTGGGTGCCAAAGGCCTGCCAAAGGGTGTCGAGCCGGGCCCGGATACGACGAAGTTCCCTGATGTAGATACAGAGATGGAGTATGGCTGGGCAAAGAAGGTAAAGATGAGAGTCCCGATGTTTACAGGGGCTTTAGGTTCCACAGAGATCGCCAGGAAGAGCTGGGAGCACTTTGCTATAGGCGCCGCCATCTCCGGTGTTACGCTTGTATGCGGAGAGAATGTTTGCGGCATAGACCCTGAGCTGGAGCTCGACTCCAAGGGCAAAGTAAAGAGCGCGCCCGATATGGATCGCCGCATAGAGACCTACAAGAGGTTTCATGAAGGTTACGGTGAGATCCTGGTGCAGATGAACGTAGAAGACACACGCCTAGGCGTGGCCGAGTATGTAATAAAGAAGCACAAGTTAAACACGATAGAGCTAAAGTGGGGCCAGGGCGCCAAGTGTATAGGCGGCGAGATCAAGGTAAAGAGCCTTGAGAGGGCGCTTGAGCTTCAGAAGAGAGGGTATATAGTAACTCCTGATCCCAGTGTCCACGCCAATCAGCAGGCGTTCAAGGACGGGGCCATAAGGGAGTTCGAGAGGCATTCAAGACTCGGTTTTGTATCCGAAGAAGCCTTTATGGCGGAAGTGAAGCGCTTAAGAGGCTTAGGCTTTGAGAGGATAACTCTAAAGACAGGCGCCTATTCTATGCGCGAGCTCGCTATGGCGATAAAGTATTCGTCGATGGCGAAGATCGACCTTCTTACGATAGACGGCGCGCCGGGCGGAACCGGCATGAGCCCGTGGAGAATGATGCAGGAGTGGGGTATCCCCACCTTCTATCTGCAGTCGCTCGCAAATGAATTCTGCGAAAAGCTTGCCAAGAAAGGCATGCGCATCCCAGATATAGCGATAGCCGGCGGATTTTCCCTGGAAGACCACATATTCAAAGTGATCGCCATGGGGGCGCCTCATGTAAAGGCCGTCTGCATGGGAAGGGCCCTTATGATACCGGGCTTCGTGGGAAGGAATATAGAAGAATGGATAAAGAAGAATGACCTTCCAAAATCGATAGCCGAGTTTGGCAGGGAACCGGAAGAGATATTTGTCTGCTATGATGAGCTTAAAGAGAAGTACGGAAAGGATATG
>JAZFTF010000031.1:0-9911 GCA_036446495.1 Candidatus Omnitrophota bacterium
TCCGAGCGATCCTTTCCTTCGGTGGCACAAGTTCTTTGGTAGAGGCGGCGTAGTATCCCTTTTAGCTTAGCAAGCTTCTCTTCCTTTTGCTCTAAAAAAGTGGCTAATTCCTGCTTATCCGCAGAGATAAGCTTAGTCGTCTTCTCAAGCTGGGCCAGTCTTTCGGTAAGGCCCTCGGTTTGCGCATCTGGCTTCTTTATGTCAGTCTTTAGGTCCTCCTGAAACCAGGTTGCCCGGCCAGCTTCCTCTCTCAGTAACACAACCTCTTTGGTAGAGCTGGCATAGTCTTCTTTTAGCTTATTAAGCTCCTCCTCTTTTGAGCTGAGGAGGGCCTCTAAGTCTTGTTTTGCTACCTCAAGGGACCTTCGACGGTTAGAAAAGGCTGTTATGCTCTCTTTAAAAGCGGATATCGTGGAGTTGGCTGCCGTGATCTTGTCTTGGTAGGATTTATTTTCCGATAGCAATTGATTAAAATGGGTGTTCAATAATGCGACCTTCCCCTGTAACGCCTCTCTTCCTATAATGCCGGATAACCTGGCTTTGAGTTCCGCTAAACTGCTCTCTATGGAGTCAAGCTTCTCCCCAAACTCTTCTTCCTTTTCTCCGAGATTTTGTAGCGCTAAGAGCACTCTCCCGGCCGCTATATCCTGTTGCGTCTCGGCGAATACCCTGCCGCTAAAGCCGATTAAAAGGATAAAGGCAACGGCGGGGCCTGTTAGAAACCTTCTTTTACCGTGATATTTAACGACCTTCATATAAATAAAATATACTCTATTATCTTTTATTATCCTATCTTATCGGAATAAAGCAAGTTAAGAGAAAAAGCGTTTGTTATAGTTTACCATAATACACACTATTTGTCAAGATTGCAAGTTGTCTTATTATGTATTATATATGTGTATACATTGGCGAAGGGCGTGTTAAGATCAGTTGAAATTAACGGGGGTGGGCGGCCTTCTGCCCTCTGCGCTGTTTAAACCTGAAACCTCTGCCCCATCCCCTGCCGATCCTTCCGGCTCGATAACCTCTTCTTTCACCGTTTGGAATTGCTGCGGTTCTCTCCATACGCATATATTGGAGACTATCTCCCTATCCAGGGCGATGCTGGCACCTTCACACTCGATCACATAGCTGGGGTAGGTTTGATGCAGCTTCACGACCGTTCCAGGCCTGATGTAAAGGCCGTCTATCTTATGAAGCTGTTGATCGTCTTTACAATTTACATAGGCGGTGCGCGCGGATCGGCCCACCTCTAATTCCGTTAAAGGCGTAACCGAACTATGCGCCGTCCTGGCGGAACGTTTGCAGCACTGGCCTTCCGGTATGGGCGACCCGTTAGGACAACCGCCGCAATTAAAAAGACGGGCAGGGCCTCCTTGAGGAACCAATAAATCCTGTAATAGGTCTTTATCAATACCGCTTTCGGGTTGGGCAGCCGTATCGCCGGCAGTTCCTGAATAAGATCGGTCTTCTTCTCTTCCTTTAAGATTTTGTTTAATGCTATGCCCGCCGCGATCTCAACAAATACCAGCACCAAAAAGGCTATTGCAAAGGCACCTATACCCATCCTGCCCAGTATGCTCATATTGAGCCCCATCTGCGCAGGGAATGGCAAATGCTATCAGATATATGGAGATATACCTCTCTTTTTTCGACCGCAGGCTCTTCGTCTCAACCGTAGTGAACGGGTAGTTCGCCACCAGAGCGTACTCCCTGGTAAGATTATTGAATATCTGGCTCTTGCCTGTATTCGGCAGACCGACGATAGCGATCTTTTTGACCGTCCGCGTCTCAGTCAACGTAAGACCGTCTCCTCTATCCTTTACCTTGCCTCTCTCACTACTCTCGATATTCCGAAGAACTTCCATTAATAGCTTCTCCTCTTTCTCATCATTCCCAGGGCATTACCTTATGCGGCGTCTCTTTCAAGCGGGCATCGCCGACCATCTCACCGTTGCCTGGCTCTTCTTCCACTTCCGAGCCGGACATCTGCTTTAGCAAGGAGTCTGCTTCCCCCTTCCGGTCTTGTTGAGGGCCGGATACCTCTGCTTTTTGCTCAACGGTAATGCCCTTTATAAGGAAGTCGACTTTAAAATGGGGAAATTCAAAGACCCGCGCTATCTCTGCCCTTAAGGCCTCCCTTATCCTGTGGATCTCCCGGTGGATAGGAACTGCGCCGGTAGTCGATACTATGTAAATATATATACATTTGCCTTTTTTATCTATCGTCGTCTCAAAATCGCTCAGGGACGAATATTGATCGAGTATATCGAGTGCCCGATCCACAAAATCCTTGATAGTATCCACCGGGATATGGAGTATGCCGTTCCTATCCTTTACTACGATCGACTTCGGCCGTCCGGTCTTACGAAACGCGAGGTATGAGAATATGATCCCGACGGCCAAAAACCCTATCGCGAATCCCAGCGTAAAATCAAGCATCCATGGTGTCTGCAAAAAGCGCTTATAAAAGAGCGCGACACTCTTTAGAGAGAGATATCTGTACCGCGCCATAAAAAATACGGCGCTTTCAGCTATAGACACGACCGCCAAGAGAAACAAAAAAAACCTGGTAATAAGATTCTTCATAACAGCCTTCTAAACCTCCCAAAGCAGCCGGCGGTAGCGTTCGGGTGTCTTAAGCCTCCCGAATTTACTCTCAGCCCTTACTGCCGCGTCCTGCGCTATCCTTTTAAGCTCGTCCTTTATTACCCCTCTCTTCTCTTTCGATACGGTCTGTAGCCGTGCGGACAAAGAGAATATCTTGGCTATCTCGGCAATGGAAACGGTCTCGCAGATCTTGTTGATATCTTCCCTTATGATATTGTCGGCATCGATCTTTTTTAATTCTTCTATGTGTGGTGAGCCCGGATCCAGCGAATCTATTCCCCTCTTTGCCGCGTCGATTAAAAACGAGGCCAACTTTTGTCTCAGCGGATTCATATACTCATCAGTGTATGCTGACCTTGTAATAGTTTTTTGTAAATTCATTCGGCGCTTTCCCGAATAACTCTACGTATGAAAAGAGATCGAACGTCTGAACGACCTTGGCTTCTCCGATCTTCGTCTTGCCGTCATAGACATTGATAAACGTCCCCTTGTCAAGGCCATCCAATATGCCGAGCGTGATGAGGCATAGGGATAGCTCTCTGTCTATCCATAACATACCGTCGTCTCTTACCAGCCCAAGTTCACCCCCGCTCTCGCGAACGGCTGCGCCTGTATCCGCCACTATCTCCTCCAGCAGCTTCTTCCGGCCTATTCCGGCAACGGCCTCTCTGCCCCGCCCTATATAATCAAGTTTCCCGCTCTTGATGGCCGGCCGGGGCTTAGCGGAAAGCAATAAGAAATAAGATGCGAATAACATAACTATCCCGTAGATTATGAAGTTTTTCCTCTTTTGCATCTTACGGTCCTCTTTCTTTAACCGGCCGTATCCTACTGCTTCCGGGGCGGCCCGCTGGCATCCTTGGCGATAGGGAGTTTTATGATAAACGTCGTGCCCTTACCTTCTTCGCTTTCCACATTCAAGGCCCCGTTGTGCCTGCGCATAATTTCGTAGCAGAGTGAAAGGCCAAGCCCCGTGCCCTTGCCGACTTCCTTCGTGGTATAGAAAGGATCGAATATCCTCTGGGCGGTCTCATTCGACATACCGATACCCGTGTCGCTAAAACGGACTTCGATGAAATCGTCATCGATCTTGCGCGTTTCGAAGGTAATAGAGCCGCCGCTCTTCCCTTTTTTTCCAATAGCCCATCTTGCGTTTGAGACCATGTTTAAGAAGACCTGCTGTATCTCGTTTGTATTGCCGAATACCCCGGGAAGCCCTTCGGCATATCTCTTTTCTATCTTGATGTTTAAATTCTTCAGGCTGTGGGCGAGAAGCATTATCACGCTATTCAGCGCCCTGTGGACATCGAACGCTTCAAAGACATCTTTCTTTAACCGGGAAAAATCGAGGAGGTTCTGCGTAATAGCCTTGCATCGCCTGGCCGACTCTTCGATTACCGTCAGAAGTTCCCCCATATCGTCTATCTTAGTGCCGGCTCTAAGCTCCATCTTTATTATCTGTATGTTCCCGAGTACGCCGGAAAGGGGGTTGTTGATCTCATGGGCAACGCCGCTGGCAAGCTGCCCGATAGCGGACATCTTCTCCGATTGAACCAGTTGATCCTGTGTCTTTTTCAACTCGTCGTTAGTCTCCTTCAGGTCTTCATTCGATTTTTTGAGCTTCTCTATATATACATCCTTCATGCTCTTATACAGGCCGCTGTTTTCAAAGGCTATCGCCGCATGGTTCGCAAGGGCCACCACCGCTTCCATGTCGTCTTCGGTAAAACTGTAATCAGAGCTGGTGACATTCAGGTTGAGCGTCCCCTTAACGGAATCCCTAAAGATTATAGGGGCGTTTATCGAACATCTTATACCCTCTTTCCACGCAATATTTTTAAACCTTTCGTCGTCCTTAAGATTGCCGGGGAGTAGAAGCGGTTGTCTATTCTTTACCACCCAGCCGGTTATGCTCGTATTTTCATCCAGTGAAGGCTGCAGGATAGCGCCGTCCACCTCCAGGCCGGAGGATTCGGAGGCTACGATCTTAGGCCTTCCCTTATGCTCCTCGTCCAAGAGGATGACGGAGGCGGTATCGGCCGCGACAAGGGACTTTGCCGCCTTTACGATAAACTCGAGCATTTCGCCGGGCAGCATCCCCGGGTTAATGTCCTGTAACAATCTAAAGATCACATCCGATCTTCTCGCTTTGCGTTCTAACTTTCTTTCGGTCTTCTTGCGCTCGATAGAATAACGAATGGCTCTATCCAAAGCGTCGTCATCATATTTGCCTTTGACCAGATAGTCCTGAGCGCCGCTGGCCAAGACATCGGCGGCAAGGGCATTCGTATATCGGCCGGTCACGGCTATGATCGGTATATGAGGATCACATCTATAGACACTGCTGGCGGTATCGGCCCCTTTACTATCGGAAAGGTCCAGATCCAAAAGCACAACGTCAAAATGGTCTTTACTTAAAGCCTCACATGCTTCGGCTAAAGAGACGGCGCTCTTTGCGTCATAATTGCATGTTTTCCGCGCTTTTAGTCCTTCCTTCATCAGGAAGTTCAAATCGGGGTTATCCTCAACGATCAACACTCGAATAGCTTCTTTACTCATGCCTTCCCCTGCTCGATCTCCTCATTACTGCTGCTCCTTGTTGCGCCTGTCTGTGTCTTACAGCCGGAATTTGATCTTATCTTCTTCGACATGCTTCTTAATATCGCGGGCGGCCTTCTTCTGCTCCGCTGCGACCTTTTTAAGGTCCTCTACACTTGATATGAACTCTGCGGTATTGGATACTCTCTCTCCGGATACGCCCTCTTTGCCGGCGCGTTCGTGTTCAAGGCGGCCTATATGCCCCTGCAAGCTTTGTATGATCTCCTCGTCTTTCTTCCTCTCCTCCGTCTCTTCGTCTAATTTCTCCCTTAACGCGCCTATCTCGGCTGTAATACGCCGTATCCGGCCCTTCTTGTTTTCCATGACCGCTGGATCTCCACCTTGAGACATAAGCAGCCCCTTGAACAAGAATACCATTCCCAGCGTAAATATGAATACGCTAATGGGTATGATCATGGAATGCGGCATACTCGCCTCTGCGGAGGGAATGACGGTTCGGATCTATGCATGTTAACGCTCAAAACGCGCACTCTATCTTCTGGCCCTCTTCTTATCGGGCGCCGTCTCCCCATTTATCCTGGAGAGGTTCTCTATAACCGTCATAAAAGTTTTATTCTGGACATTTAAATTATCGACCTCATTTTGCAATCGGGCGGCCTTCTCTTCCAACGCGCGCTTTTCGCTGACTGTCTTCGTTAGATTGCCCTGAAGCAATGTTTGGGTCTCTCCTTTTTTCCATATCTCCGCCTTCGCTTTTTTGTTATCGCCCGTTATGAAAAGAAACATGTATAACATGACAACAAAAATAAACACGAGCAACGTGATCAAAAAAACCGGCCTTGTCCCAAACGGTGCTTTTTCGGCTGCCGCCAACTCAGATGTATCCCCTGCAAATGAGGCCTTCTTAAGGTCCTCGCCCCTGACTTCCCACGGCAATCGCGGCTCATGTTTCACCCATGTCTTTGGGGTCTGTGTCGCAACATTAGACTCAAACTTTGCCTTCATAGTTACCTCCGTCTTTAACCCGCATATTTATAAACTGTATGAACCGTTTACTTCCTCAACCAGGTCTTTTATATCCTGAGCGACCCTTGAGTTGGAATTGAGCTCAAAAACAGATTTGCCGAGGCTTGATGCGTCGATGATATCATGCGATTCGTTTATAACTGTTTTCAGAGAGTACTCGGGGTAAAATTTATGAATGGCTTCTTTAGCCTCTTTGCATATCGAATAAGCAGCATTATATCGGTTCAAAAATACATGTATATCATCGAGATAGAACTGAAAATCTTTCTCTATTGAAGCGAGGGTTTCCAAAAGTATCTTCAGGCCGTGAAACGAAAGAAAATCAGCCAATACCGGGATCAATATCTCATCGGCCGCCAGGATCGCGTTGAGGCTTAAAAGCCCTATGCTCGGGGCGGAGTCTATTATGATATAGTCATAATCCTTCTCAACGCTCTTTAAGGCCTTCTTGACTTTAAATTCCCTTGACGGCATCTTAAAGAGCGACAATTCCGTTGACGAAAGGGAGATCGACGAAGGAACCAGCTCGAGCGTCGGCAGGGATGTGGGAACGATAATGCTTGTGATGTGCTCCTTCTTTACGATAACGCTGTATAGGCTCTTATTGTGCTGCACGCTCTCATGATTCAGGCATGTCGTAAGATGCGCCTGCGCGTCAAGGTCAACCATGAGAACATTCTTACCCTGCTGCGCCAGATAGTACCCGTAAGCGGTGGATATACTCGTCTTACCTGTGCCACCTTTATAATTTAAAAATAACTGTCTCTTCGCTACCCTTGCCCGCCTTGGCCTTCTTCTCTTTCCCTGCGATATCCTCTCCATCCCGTTAAACCTCCTCATGGATCCCGTTCTTAAGGTCTAACGGAATCCATCTTTAAACCCCTGTATTTTTCCTGTTTTAGTTTTATGCCTCTTCTTCTACCGCGATCAAGGCTTGAACTTCATCGAGCATTACCTTGGCTTCCTCGATCTCTTCCTGGAGATTCTCGTTTTCCGCGTAACTATTCTGGATCTCGTCTTTTAGTATGCCGATAGCCCTTTCGTATTTTTCTTTTTCTTTTACCAGGTTGTCAAAATCGGCATATCTGTTTTTAAGACCTTCTATCGTCTTATCCCTCTCTTCGATCGCCGCCTTGAACCTGATCTCGGCCCTTAAGGTCTTCTCATCTGCTGTCTTATGCTGGGCAAATATCTCTCTCTTTTCGCCTTCGGTCTGCTTAAAGGACTCTTCGAGCCTCAGTAGTACCGTCTCAAATTCCTTCGTGTCCTGCTCGATCTTCTCATCTCTCTCTTTGATCTCCCTCTCTAACTGGGCTATCTTACTCTCGGACCCGCCTTCTTGCTTCTCTTTCGCATCAAGCCGGGCGAGGATCTCTCTCTTTTCGCTCTCGGCCTGTTCTATCGTCTTATCCCTCTCTTCGACCATCGCCTTCAGCCTGATCTCGGCCCTTAAGGTCTTCTCGTCTACCGTCTCGTCTCTCTCCTTTTTTTCCGACTTTAATTGGACTATTCTTTCATCTTTCTTTTTAACATCGGATCGCAGCCGGGAGATCTTCCCTTCATACTCCAGCCTCAGTTGTTCGCCATTCTCAACGAGGCCCTCCTGGGCCTCGGCCTTCTCTGACTCCATCTCCTCTTCTAACCGAGCCGCCTTAGTCTCGAATTCCATTCGTATCTTCTTTTCATTCTCCAGCTCGTTTTTAAGATTACCTTCGATCTCTTCTTTACCTTCCAGCTGGGCCTTGAACCATTTGTCCCTCTTCACAAAACTCTCCCTGCCTTTGCCCTCCCTTGCCTTGATCTCCTTCTCTAGCCGGGCTATCTTATCATCTCTCTCTTTCTCGGACAACTTAAAGATCTCGTTAAAATCCTCTATATCCTTTTTTACCTCGGTCTTTCGCGCTTCGAGTTCCGCTTCAAGCGCGCCTACCCTCTCCGTCAGCGCCATATTCCGGCCTCTCTCTTGCTCTAATTCCTCCTCCAACTCGGGCCTGGCACTCTTTATCGCCTCTTCACTCGCGGCCCATGCCTTCCGCTTTGATTCTTCTATCTCCTTAATGAGCTCTTCAAAATATTTGGTATCGGCCTCTATCTTGCTATCTCTGGTTTCGATCTCTGATCTTAGGCAAACGAGCTTCTCTTCAAAATCCTTTCCACTCTTCTCTTTAGCCGCGAGCGCCTCTTTGAGGTTGTCCCTTTCGGTACCCAATTCACTTAGCTCTCTTTCGGTAGCGCTCATGGTCTCTCTGAGCTTTTTATCCTTAACCTCAACCTCCTGCTCGAGCTGCGCGATCGCCCCTTCCAGCGCGCTCTTTTCTCTCTCTGAGCCTTGAAGCCTCGATTTGATCTCGCCTATCACGCCGCTGATCTCCATATACATTTTTCCGGTCTCGTCGATCTTCTCATCCTTACCCTCGAGTTCTCCTTCAAGCTGCGCGATCCTCTCTTCTTCCTGGTTTTTTTCCCTTTCTATCGCCTGGAGCTTTAATCTCATCTCGCTTCTTTCGTCGTCGATCTCTTTATGTAACTCTTCGAGATATTTCTCATCGGCATTTATCTTGTCTTCCTTGATCTTTAGCATCTCCTCAAGCTGCGACACCCTCGCTTTTTGCTCTTCGGTAAATTTATTTTTTGACATCGAAACATCCTTCAATAAAGCAATCTCCGATTTCAGGGTTTCGATATTCTTTACCGCTCCTTCCCTCTCTATCTGTACTTTATCAACTTTATCGGCTACTTTTCTAAGTTCGGCGATAACACGGCTTTTTTCTTTTAACTGCTGGAGGTAATTATTATATCTCGTTACAGCTTCGGCTTCCGATTTTGCCAAGGCCTTATTATCGGCCTCTGCATCGGCCAGTCTTTCACGCTTCTCCTCTAAAAGGCTCTCGAGCGCCTGCACCGACTCCCGGCTCTCCTTAAGCTCTCCTGCTATCTCTTCCTGCGTCTTCTTTAATTCGGCAACCGTATCTTGGAATTTGTGCTCTTTATCTCCTGCCTTCGTAGAGCTAGTCTCCTTATCCTCTTTTAATTTATCGATTATCTTTTTTTTGATGTTATTTACTTCCATATATACATCCTCCGGTTTGACAGCTATCCGACAGCCTCAATATGGCACCTTTGCATCAGCTTACCGGCTCCTCTTCGTGCACAGCCCTATATACCTCTTCTAGCGAGTCCCTGGCCTCATTTAACTCAGCCTTAAGGCCGTCGTTCTCACCTTCCAGGTCCTCGAGCCTGCCGGCCATTTTATCCACAAGCTCCCTTGCAACCTCATCCCTCTCGCTGTGTGGCGGTTGAGACTCGGCTAACTCCTCTAATTCCCTCACGGTGTCTTCCGAATCCTCAAGTCTTTCAAACAGCACAAACTTTTCGCGTTCGTCACACTCGAGCTGCCTCTTCAATCTTTCCGTTTCATCTTTAAAGTCATTTTTCGTCTTCTCTGACTTTAATATCCACGCTATCACAAAAATAAGGGATATTCCGAAGATCGTAAAAAATATCGCACTATATCCTGCCCCTAACATATCCGCCTCCCCGCGAAATAACAGTTTTTAAACCCACGATAAGAAAGTATCTTTATCGCCTCCATGATCATAAGAAGATATTATAAATTCCTATATAGGCACTATAGTGCCCCCGCATCCTTAAGGTTATTAAAAAGTCGGTATAATTGTCTTCTATATTGATTTGCTTTTTATCTTTAGGAGTGTTTT
>JAZFTF010000032.1:0-4512 GCA_036446495.1 Candidatus Omnitrophota bacterium
GGCTTACCTGGAGGAGGAGCTAAGGGATATAGTATCGTCCAAAGAGGAGATCGCGAAAGAACTTTCAAATATGAAGCTTAAGAACCGCGAGATCGAATCCCGCCTCAACTCGGTCAAGGAGCAGGCAAGAAGCATATCCGAGGCGATCATGAAAGAGAAAGAGGCGAGGCGGCTCTTGACGATGCAGCTTGAGGAAGAGAAGAAGAAGTCTGAACGTCTTATGTCTGACGTCATGGACGAGAAAGAAGAACGCCTGAGCCTTGTCCACCAGATAGCGAACGCGGAGGAAGCATATAGACAGCTTAAAGAACAGTATAGTCTCATACTCCAGGCGAAAGAGACGCTCGAGGTCAAGCTGCGCGAGTCGATGGCCGGAAAGGGCGTGGAGCTCGATAGGATAGAAGTGACCACCGATTATTTTTCTGACTTTAATGAAGAAGAAACCTATGAAGAAGAGCCTTCATGGGAAGTGGAATCTGATTTTTATCAAGAAGCAAAGACGGCCTACAGCGATCCGAGAAGCGCCAACGTAATGGTAGTAAACAAGAAATATAATTTTATCGTTGCGAATATGGGGAAGATAGACGGTGTTTCAGTGGGCTCCGAGCTCGATATATACAGGGGCGAGGAGTTCGTGGCCAAGACGCGGATCGAGAAACTTTATGACAAGATGTCGGCATCGACCATCCTTCCCGAATGGAAGAACACCAGGATAAGAGAGGGGGATGAGGTCTACGTATCGAGATAGCTTTTTATGGACAAGATAAATCTAAAACCCGCTAAGAGATTAAAAGGAACGATCCAGCTTAAAGGCGACAAGTCGATCTCGCACCGCGCTGTTATGATAGCGTCTATTGCCGAAGGCCGGTCCAATATAAAGAATTTTCCAAAGAGCGAAGATTGCCTGGCGACAGTGATGGCATTCCAGAAGTTGGGTGTCGACATAGACTTTTCCGGAGATGAAGTAATAGTGGTGGGCAAGGGACTCAGGGGGCTTCGCAAGCCTGAGGGCAATATATATCTCGGCAACTCTGGTACGTCTATGCGGCTCATATCAGGCGTACTCGCCGGGCAGAACTTTGACTCGACACTGACAGGCGATGAATCCCTATCAAAAAGGCCGATGGACAGGATCATAATGCCATTAAGGCAGATGGGGGCCGATATAACCGGACGAGAAGATAGATACGCCCCGCTTGTTATCAAAGGGGGCGTTTTAAACCCGATAAAATATAAGACCGATGTCCCCAGCGCTCAAGTGAAATCGGCGCTTATCTTTGCCGCGCTATACGCGGACGGCCCAAGCGAGATCAGTGAGCCTTTGAAGTCGAGAGACCATACCGAGAGATTACTCAGCCTTTTCGGCGCAAAGATGATAATAGAAGACCTGAATATAGCGGTTTGCAACGACCCAGATCTTAAAGGAAAGGATATTACTGTCCCGGGAGATGTATCAAGCGCGGCGTTCTTTATAGTCGGCGCTCTAATTTTAGGCGGATCGGAGATCGTTATAAAAGACCTCCTTTTCAACAGGACGAGGTTCGGTATTATGGATGTATTAAAAGATATGGGAGCCGATATAAACGTGGAGAAGAAGCGCTTCAACGGTTTTGAGGAAACATGCGACCTTATTGTAAATGCGTCCGAATTGAAGGGTGTGAAGGTGGGAAGAGACCTCATACCTTCTATTATCGATGAGTTGCCTGTATTGCTGGTCGCCGCGCTCTTCGCCCAAGGTGATACAACTATTGAAGGCGCGGGAGAATTGCGCGTGAAAGAGACCGACAGGATCGCCTCCATGACTGAAGCGCTCACCAGGATGGGTGCCGATATATCTGTCAAAGGAGATGATATCTGCGTAAGGGGACAGGTGCCGTTAAGGGGGGCGAAGCTCGACTCTTTGGGCGACCACAGGACCGCGATGTCTCTTGCCATAGCATCTCTTGCTGCGGATGGAGAGTGTGAGATAAAAGGTATTGAGTGTGTAAACACATCCTTACCGGATTTTTTTAAATTTCTTGATTCTTTGAGGAGGTAGCGGACAGAATGTTAAAAAAAAATTTGACACTACGCGTTACATATGATCTGATTACTATAATATTATGATAAACCAGAAATCGTCTATTGGTAAAATTTTTGGGCTATTCAGGAAAGGGCTTGATTTTGTTTTAGGGCTCTTTTCGAACGACATGGGAATAGACCTGGGAACCGCCACAACACTCGCCTATATAAAAGGGCAGGGCATAGTCCTGTGCGAGCCCTCAGTTGTAGCTATCCAGAAAGGCACATCCAATGTATTGGCTGTAGGCGAAGAGGCCAAGCGCATGTTGGGCCGCACGCCAGGGAATATAGTGGCGATAAGGCCCATGAGAGACGGCGTCATAGCCGATTTCGAGATCACAGAGAGCATGCTGCGTTATTTTATAAAGAAGGTCCACAATTCCAGGCGCCTGGTGAGGCCGCGCATGGTCATAGCCATACCGTCAGGGATAACCGAGGTCGAGAAGAGAGCGGTGAAAGACTCTGCGCTCCAGGCCGGCGCGAGAGAGGTCTTTATGCTGGAAGAGCCTATCGCAGCGGCTATAGGCGTAGGGCTTCCCATACAGGAGCCATCCGGCAACATGATCATCGATATCGGCGGAGGTACTACTGAGATGGCGGTGATCTCACTTGCGGGCATAGTATTCTCTAAGTCTATAAGGATCGGCGGCGACGAGATGGACGAGGCCGTAACAAATTATCTGAAGAAGACCTATAATCTCATGATCGGCGAAAGGACGGCCGAGGATATAAAGATAAAGATAGGTTCAGCTTATCCGCTCGATGAAGAGTTGACCATGGAGGTGAGGGGGCGCGACCTTGTCGCGGGCCTTCCAAAGATGATAACGGTGACGAGTGAAGAGATAAGAGAAGCGATGGGCGAGCCGATATCGCAGATCATAGAAAGCATAAGGATAACCCTCGAACGGACCCCGCCTGAATTGTCTGCTGATCTCATTGAGAAAGGCATAATCATGGCAGGAGGCGGAGCGCTTTTACGCGGGATTGACAAACTGATACAGGAAGAGACCGGCCTGCCGGTCCATGTTGCTGATGACCCGCTGACAGCCGTTGCTTTGGGAACAGGCAAAGTATTGTCGGAACTCCATTACCTGAAGAAGATAGCAATTTGCCAAAAGCAGGAATCGTAAAGACGCGATGTGAGCAGGAATAATATAACAGTTTCGATTCTGACCGCTGTTGTCCTCATTTGGGTCGTAAACGCAATATTCACAGCTACTCGCGCTAAGATATTAGATATAGCAAAGCCCACCCTGAATGTTTCACACAAAATATCGGCAACGGTAAAATCTGCCATAACTCCCAAGAGCCGTCTCTCCAAGGAGAATAAGCTTCTCCGCGACCAGATAGATATCATGAAGAACAGGCTTGTCAGGCTCGATGAGTTGGAACTAGAGAATACCCGGCTCAGGGATCTTCTCAAATTCAAGGCCAAGTCCGGTACCAAGGCAATATCCGCCCAGGTTATAGGCAGGGACCCGTCCAACTGGACGAGTCTCATATACATAGACAAGGGCTCAGATGACGGCATAAAGAAGTACATGGCTGTTACTACAGATAAAGGCCTTGTAGGGAGAGTTGTGGAAGTCGGCTCCGTGACCGCGAAGGTCATGTTTATAACTGATCCTGATTCAAGGATAGGTGTGCTTATACAAAGAAGTCGCCACGATGGTCTTCTCTATGGCACTCTGAGCCGGCAGTGCCAGGCTGTTTACCTGGCGCTTGATGCAGATGTCTGGCCGGGTGACCTCGTGATAAGTTCAGGTCTCGGCTCGTCTGTGCCGAAAGGGTTGTTGGTTGGGACAGTAGAGGATGTCTTTATAGATACCAGCGGCCTTTATCAATCGGCCGTGGTTAGGCCCGCTGTAGATCTTTCCAGGACCGAGGAAGTGCTATGTATGGAATAGGAAGGCTGCGCCTATATCTGGTTATATTGATAATCCTATTTTTGGAGTCTACCATTGTCCACGAGATCAGTTTCAACAATATCAGGCCCGATCTTATGCTTGTGTTTATAATCTTCGTGGGTCTATTTTCCGATTGGAGAGAGACTTTAGAAGCGGGGATAGTGGCAGGGCTCTTAAGAGGCGCCTTCACCATGAGCCCGGTGGGTATAAATCTGACTATACTCTCTTTATGCGGCCTCTTGACGACTTATTGTAAGAATAAAGTCTACAGAGAGAGTTTTTTGACCCAGATCGCCTTGACCTTTTCCATCGGGCTCTTATTCAACTGTCTTTTTGTATTTACCGGTATGCTTATGGCGAATAGAGAGCTTATCAACGTTGATATCCATCGCGCGTTCGCATCCCGGATTTTTATGATCAGCCTATATACGGCTGCCATAGCCCCTCCGGTATTTTATTTTCTAAAGAAGACCCTTAAAGTAAGGGTTTCGGACAGCTTCGTATGAGATTCAGCTATCAGCTTTCAGCCTTCAGCTTTCAGCTT